>CAITAM010000465.1 GCA_903890265.1 uncultured Pseudomonadota bacterium
CGACGTCCTTGAGATCGATCTCCACCGTGCCCTGCGGCCGGAACAACGCCGCACCCGCCGGCAGCAAGGCGGTCGCCGTCTGAAAACCGGCCGGCCCGGACAGGGCGTAGCGGCCGGTCGCGGCGTCGACAGCGGTAAGACCCGTGGCCTGCACCGCTTAGCCGCCCTTCTTCCCGAGCGCCTTGGTGGTCGTCAGACCCTCCTTCTCCAGGCGCGTGATGACGGCCTCGATGCCCTTCTGGTCGATTTCGGCGCCGAGATCGTTGCGGTAGTTGCGCACGTAGGAGATGCCCTCGATCACGACGTCCCAGGCCTTCCAGCCGTCTGCCGTCTTGCGCAGCGAGTAGTCCACGGGTACCACCTGCCCGTTGTCACGGCGCACCGTGGTGCGCACGGTGGCGGTCGTCGCCCCCGGCTCACCGCGGAACGGCAGGATGTTGAGCCGATCGGCCGTGAAATCGGCGAGCGCACCCGAGTACGTCTTGAGCAGCGCGTTGTAGAACGTGCTGACGAAGCGCTTCTGCTGGTCGGGCGTGGCCTCCTTCCAGTGCTGTGCCAGTACCTTCTGCGCGGCGTATTCGGTGTCAAAGCGCGGCAGCAGGATCGTGTTGACGAGCGGCACCACGGCCGCCTGGTCTTTGCGGATCTCGGCGCGGTTCTTGTCGAGCGCCGTGAACATATCGTTCGCGACCTTGGTCATGGTCTCCTGCGGGCCGAGCTCGGTGGCGGCGGCATCGGCGGCCTGCACGGCCACCGGCAGCGCAAGGCCGGCCGCGAGGAGTACGCCCGCGGCGATCAGTGGCGCCACGAGGCGCAGGCGTAGGGTCATGGCAGGGTTCATGGGTGCTTCCCTTTGTCGGCGGCAGGGGCGGAGACGGCCGGCGCATCGGCGGCGGGGGCCGCCGACCCGTCGATTTTCTTCGACGCGTCGTCGCTTGCCTTGTTGAACAGGAACTTGCTGATCAGGTTCTCGAGCACGACCGCCGACTGCGTGAATTCGATGCGTCCGCCGTCCTTGTAGAAGGTGTCGCTGCCGCCCGGCGTGATGCCGACGTACTGCCCACCGAGCAGGCCGGCGGTGAAGATCGCCGCGTCACTGTCGTCGGGAATGTGGTCGTACTTCGGAAACATCCGCAGCCGGACCAGCGCCTTGTAATCGGTCGAGTCGAGGTCAATGGCCTCGACCCGGCCGATGGTGACGCCGCCCATCGCAATTTTCGCGCCGACCTTGAGACCGCCGATATTCTGGAATTTGGCGGTCAGCCGATAGCCCGGGTTACCGAAGGTGACCTCGCGGTTGGTCAGCTGGATCACGAGAAAGAACAGCGCCGCAAATCCCAGCAGCACAAATAGACCGGTACCGAGCTCGGTCGCCCTGTCTTGCTTCATAACTCCCACTCCTTCAGGACGGCCCCGCCACTCACAGGAGTACCGCCGTCAACATGTAATCAAGAATCAGCACCGCGACCGAGGAATTGACGACCGTGCGGGTCGTCGCCCGGCTGACGCCCTCGGCGGTCGGCACGGCCCGGAACCCCTCGTGCACCGCGATGGCGCTGCACGCCACGCCAAAGGCGCAGCTCTTCAGCAGCCCTTCACGGACGTAGCGCGGGTCCATCGCCGCCTGCAGCTCGGACCAGAACTGGCCGGAGTCGACGCGCATCAGGTGCACGCCGACGAGCTGGGCACCGAAGATGCCGATCATGCCGAAGATCGCGGCGAGGAGCGGCATCGACACCACACCCCCGAGGAAGCGGGGCGCACAGACCCGTCGCACCGGATCGACGGCCATCATCTCCAGCGCGGACAGCTGGTCGGTCGCCTTCATCAGGCCGATCTCGGACGTCATCGACGTGCCGGCCCGGCCGGCAAACAGAAGCGCCGTGACGACCGGTCCCAGCTCCTTGACGAGGGCGATCGCGCTTACCGAGCCGAGCGCCTCCTCCGAGCCGTAGCGCTGCAGGATGTCGTAGCCGGTGAGCCCGAGCACCATGCCGACGAAGAGCCCGGCCAGCATGATGATGACGAGCGACAGGGCACCGGCGTTGTAGATCTGCGCACTGACGAGCGACGGGCGGGCGACGAGCGAAGGCACGGCGCCCAGCAGGCGCAGCGAGAACAGGGTGAAGTCACCGGCCTTCGCCGTGACCTCGAGCGCCCGCTCCCTGAGACCTGCGATCAGGCTCAAGGCCGCACCGGCAGCAGAAGGTCGGTCGCGAGATCCGGCGCCGGAAAGTGAAAGGACACCGGCCCCTCTTCGAGACCGGCCATGAACTGGTGCACGGCAGGATCCTTGTCCGCGGCGAGCTCGGCAGGCGTGCCGCGCGCCGCGATGCGCCCGGCATTGAGCACGTAGGCGTAATCGGCGAGCTGGGCGATCTCGGCCACGTCGTGCGAGACGACGATACTCGTCAGGCCGAGCGCGTCGTTCAGGCGCCGGATGAGCCGCAGCACCATCCCGAGCGCGATGGGGTCGAGCCC
>CAITAM010000466.1 GCA_903890265.1 uncultured Pseudomonadota bacterium
CCCCGTCATCACGACGCGGGTCACCAAGGAGCGTCCGGTCGCCCCGCACCCCGACGACGAGGACGGCTTTGATTCGCTGAGCCTGCTGTCCGGGCCGCGCAACGTGCAGCCCTACCTGCCGAAGAAGGGCGAGCAGTACATGAGCAAGGAGCAGTCCGAGCACTTCCGCCACATTCTCGAGTCGTGGAAGCGCGACCTGATGGAGGAAGTCGACCGGACGGTGACGCACATGAAGGACGAGGCGGCCAATCCGCCCGATCCGAACGACCGTGCCACGCTCGAGTCCGAGTTCTCGCTGGAGCTTCGCACCCGCGATCGCGAGCGCAAGCTGATCCGCAAGATCGATGAAGCGCTGAAGCGCATCGAAGACGGCTCCTACGGCTATTGCCTGGAGACCGGCGAGGAAATCGGCATCAAGCGCCTGGAGGCGCGGCCGGTGGCGACGCTGTCGATCGAGGCGCAGGAACGGCGCGAACGGCGCGAGAAGCAGTACGGCGACCGCGACGACCGTTACCGCTGAGTACCGGGGGCGCTTCGCGCCCTCCCCGTCGGGTCCGCTGCACCTCGGATCGCTGCGGACCGCCCTCGCCTCGTGGCTGGACGCCAGAGCCCACGGCGGCCAGTGGCTGCTGCGCCTCGAGGACGTCGATCCCGGCCGCTCGCGCCCCGAGTTCAGTGCCGGCATCCAGCGCACGCTCGCGCTGCTCGGGCTTACCTGGGACGGGCCGGTCACGACCCAGAGTGCGCGTGCGGCCGCCTACGCGGCGGCACTGCAGAGCCTCGCCGCGCAACAGCGGGTCTATCCCTGCACCTGCACGAGGCGTGATACCCGCGCTGGCCTCCATGGCGACGACGAGGCGATCTACGACGGCCGCTGCCGGGCCGGACCCGGCCGCCCCGGCTCGGCGGCCGGCTGGCGCTTTCGCGTGCCGGAGGGGCGCCTGCGGGTCGTGGACCGCCTGCAGCCGCCGCTCGAGCAGGACCTTCGCGCCGAGGCCGGGGATTTCCTGCTGAAGCGGCGCGACGGCGCCTACGCCTACCAGCTCGCGGTCGTGGTCGACGACGCCTGGTCCGGCGTCACCGACGTGGTGCGCGGCGCGGACCTGTGGACCCAGACGCCGCGCCAGCGCGCGCTGCAAGAGGCGCTCGGCCTGCCGGCGCCGCGCTACCTGCACCTGCCGCTGGTCGTGGAGCCGGACGGGCGCAAGCTGTCGAAGAGCGACCGCGCACTCGCCCTCGACCCCCGCCGTGCCGGCGAGGCCCTCGCCTGGGCACTGGGCTCGCTCGGGCTCGCGCCGCCCGCGGACCTGCAGGGCGCGGGCGGGCCCGCACTCCTGCAATGGGCGGTGCAGCACTGGGACCCGCTGGCCGGCGGACGCCTACCCGTGCCGGCGCCCTGACCCCCCCTGCCGACACGGTGCCGCGCACCGTGCTGCAGCGCCCGCGGCACGGCAGCGCCCGGATTGCCGGGCTCCCCGCTTCGCGTATGATGCAGAGCAGCGGCGCAACGCCTGCCCGGAAACACCGTCGAGGAATACGTATGAGCGACTCGCGAGTGATCAAGAAGTACCCGAACCGCCGGCTCTACGACACGGTCGAGAGCCGATACATCACATTAAGTGATATTCGTAAGCTTGTGATGGATAAGGTCGATTTTACGGTGGTCGACAAGAAGTCCCAGGAAGACATCACGCGCAGCATCCTGCTGCAGGTGATTTCCGAGCAGGAGCACGACGGCGAGCCGCTGATGAGCCAGGACTTCCTCGCGCAGGTCATCCGTTCCTACGGCGGGGCGATGCAGACCATGGTCGGCAGCTACCTCGAGCAGAGCCTCAAGCTCTTCACCGGCCAGCAGGCACAGATGCGCGACCGGATGCGCTCCATGATCGGCATGGACCCGACGACCAACATGGCGACGCTCGCGCACGAGAACCTGCAGCGCTGGCAGCAGATGCAGGCCGAGTTCGTGCAGACCTTCCTGCGCGGCATGCCGAGTGCCGGCACGGCCCCGCGCCCGGCCGCCGAGGACGAGCAGCCACCCAAGGCCTGACGCCCCGCCCCGCGGCCGCGGGCCCCGCGCAAACGCGCGGCAAACCCACGGCAAAGGCAGGGCAAACGCACGGCAAACCGAAGGCGCGACCCCGCGGTCGCGCCTTTTTTCATACTCCGGCTTAACCGGCCCTTATGTGCGGCGCGTCACGTTTCGCCGGGCGCGCAGCGGGCCCAGCGCCGCGCCCGGCCGCGGCCGGTCGGGCGTAATGGC
>CAITAM010000467.1 GCA_903890265.1 uncultured Pseudomonadota bacterium
ATCAAGAACGAGGTCGACTCGACGCTGACCTTCCGCCGCTCCTGCCGGGAAGGCATCTGCGGCAGCTGCGCGATGAACATCGGCGGCAAGAACGGGCTCGCCTGCACGACCTCGATCGGCGACTGCAAGGGTGACGTCAACATCTTCCCGCTGCCGCACATGCCCGTGATCAAGGACCTGATTCCGGATCTCACGAACTTCTACGCGCAGTACGCGTCGGTCAAGCCGTGGCTGCAGACGCGGACCCCCGCGCCACCCGACCGCGAACGCCTGCAGTCGAAGGAAGACCAGGAGAAGATCGACGGGCCGTCGGCCTGCATCCTCTGCGCGTGCTGCTCGACCAGCTGCCCGTCGTACTGGTGGAACAGCGATCGCTACCTCGGGCCGGCGGCGCTGCTCGCTTCCTACCGGTGGATCGTCGACTCGCGTGACGAGGCGACCGGCGAGCGGCTCGACATGCTCGAGGATCCGTTCCGGCTGTACCGCTGCCACACGATCATGAACTGCACCGAGGCGTGCCCGAAGGACCTCAATCCGGCCAAGGCCATCGCCGACATCAAGCGGCTGATGGTGGAACGCCGGCATTGAGCGACGCCGAGGCGGCGGCGGCACACCTGCGCCGGCTGCGCTGGACGTGCCGGCGCGGTGCCAAGGAGCTTGACCTCCTGTTGCTTGGCTACCTCGAGCGCTGCTACGGAGCCGCCGACGAGCCGGAGCGCGCCGCGTTCGAGCGCCTGCTCGAGGCCGAGGATCCGGACCTGGCCAACTGGTTGTACGGCAGGACCCAGCCGGACGATCCGCTACTCGCCGGCATCGTCATGACGATACGACGACAGCGGGCGCCCGTTCGCTGACGTGTCATACGACGCGCCATACACTTACACTACGCGCCGTACCGTCGTCTCAGGCGCCCGCCCGATGCCCCCTGTCGCCGCCCCGTTGATTTTTTTCCGTCGCCGCGAACTTTTTGCCGGCGGGCGCGTCTATCGGGAGTACGCCCGGAGGGGCTGCCGTCCGGGATGGCGCTCGTGAGCGTTGAATTGAGTGATCTGGCGCTCGTGGAGCGCGTGCAGACCGGCGACCGTGCCTCGTTTGACGTGCTGGTGCTCAAGTACCAGCACAAGGTGCTGAAGCTGATCATGCGCTACATCCGCGATCCGTCCGAGGCGGAGGACGTGGCGCAGGAGGCGTTCGTCAAAGCCTACCGGGCGCTGCCGGGTTTTCGGGGTGACAGTGCGTTCTACACCTGGCTCTATCGGATTGCGATCAATACCGCCAAGAACGCGCTGGTGGCGCGCAAGCGCCGGCCCATCGATTACGATTTTGATCTGAACGACCCGGAGCAGCACGATATGCAAAAGCGACTGCAGCACTCCGACACGCCCGAGGCGCTCGTTCTCAGCGACGAGATCCGCGAGACCGTGAATGCGGCCATGGCGGCGCTGCCGGAGGAACTGCGCGCGGCGATCGTGATGCGTGAAATCGACGGTTTGTCCTACGAGGAAATCGCGACCGCCATGGAGTGCCCGGTGGGCACCGTGCGCTCGCGCATTTTCCGGGCCCGTGAGGCCATCGATGAGCGGCTGCGGCCACTGATCGAGGGCGGCCTCGGGCGGGCCGGTGAGTGACTGGACAGGCGCCAGCCTGCGGGCCGCGTCCGGTGAGGCACCGGGCGTGATCGAGATTCGACCGATTGCGAGCAACTTTCGATGACTGATGCGCTCAACGAACAGCTCTCCGCACTGCTGGACGGTGAATTGCCGGAGGCCGAGGCCGAACTCTGCCTGAAGCGCCTGGAGCGGCAGGCCGAACTGCGCGGCACGCTCGGACGCTACGCGCTCATCGGCGAGGCGCTGCGTGCGACCGCACCGGTAGCCGCGGCCAGGCCCGATTTCCCGGCGCGCGTCACGGCCGCGCTCGACGAGCGACCGGCGACGGCCGGACGCGGCGGGTGGTCGTGGTGGCGCCCGGCCGCCGGACTCGGCGTCGCAGCGGCCGTCGGTGCCTTCGCCTTGCTGCTGGTCGGGCGGGGTACGCCGCCGGCGCCGCTCGCG
>CAITAM010000468.1 GCA_903890265.1 uncultured Pseudomonadota bacterium
GCCAACCCAGCGACCGGTCCGCTCGACGGCCGTGCCGAGCGAGCCGGCCTGCAGGCGCTGGCTGGGCCACAGCCCGAGGTAGCGGTGCACCGTCTCGACCTCAAAGCCCAGAACCCGCAGGGCGTCGGAGAGCCGCCGGTGCGACCACATCTGCGTGAGCCCCGGCGGAAATCCGTCGCGCGACAGCCGATGCCGCAGTCCCCAGGCACCGAACGGCGCGAAGCCGAGCACGATCAGGTGACCCTCGCCCACCAGTACGCGCTCCGCTTCGCGCAGCACCGCGTGCGGTTCGGGTTCAAACTCGAGCGTGTGCGGCAGAAACAGCGCGTCGACGGAGTTGGCGGCGACGGCGAGCTGGGTCGCGTGACTGACGAAGTCCCCCTCGCCATCCTGCTCGGCGACGAGCGCGTGGCGCTGGGTCCGCGCCATCGGCAGGAACGTGTCCGTGGGGCCCCAGCCACCGATCTGGAGAAGGTACGAGCCGAACGCGTGCTCGAAGGCGAGGCGCGCCACGGCCTGCTCGCGCGCAAGCAGCGCCCGACCGAGCGGACTCTCAAACCAGTCGGCGAGCGACAAAGGATCTGCGGACATCGGCGCGAGGATACCGGCCCACCCGCCCCTAAGCCATCCGCCGTGCGCCGACCGGGCCGCGCGCGATATACCGGCGGCACACCGATTTCGCGGTGGAATTCCCTGCCCAATCAAGGTTAAATACCGCCACTTGCACGGCACGCCGTTGGGTCCTGCGGAGAAACGAGCACGCCATGACTTCGGAGCCCGCCGCGCTGACTGACGAGGATTGCGCGCAGCCGGGGCTGACGGCGATTCCCGCCTTCAACGACAACTATTTCTGGCTGGTGCATGGCCTGCCCGATCCCACGCGCGTCGCCGTGGTCGATCCGGGCGACGCGGAGCCGGTCATCGCGACGCTGCGCGCGCGCGGGCTGACGCTCGACGCCATACTCGTCACCCACCACCACGGCGATCACGTCGGTGGGATCGCCGCGCTGCTGGATGCCTTCCCGGGGCTGCCCGTGTTCGGGCCACGCGACGAGGCCATTCCCGGCCGGACCGTCGCCCTCGTCGGCGGCGAGACCGTGACGCTGCCGACACTCGGGCTTCGTTTCGCCGTGCTGGCCGTGCCCGGACACACCCTCGGGCACCTCGCGTACTACGGGCACGGCACGCTCTTCTGCGGCGACACCCTCTTCAGCGCCGGCTGCGGCCGCCTGTTTGAGGGCACGCCGGCCGACATGCTCCGCTCGCTGGACCGGCTTGCCGCGCTGCCGGGCGACACGCGCGTCTGCTGCGCGCACGAGTACACGACCGGGAACCTCGCCTTTGCCCGCGCGGTCGAACCCTCCAGCGAGGCCGTGGAGCGGCGCGCGGCGGAGGTCGCCGCGGCGCGCGCGGCAGGCAGGCCCTCGCTGCCCGCCGTGCTCAAGGCCGAGCGCTCGTACAACCCGTTCCTGCGCGCGCGGGAACCTTCGGTCAGGCAGAGCGCCGAGCGCCATGAAGGC
>CAITAM010000469.1 GCA_903890265.1 uncultured Pseudomonadota bacterium
CGTGGTCGAGGCGAAAGACGCTACCGCCGAGCGGTTCTACCGAAAATACGGCTTTCGGCTCTGCGCGGGCGAGGCGCGGCAGCTGTACCTGCCACTCGGCGTTGGTTGACGGCACGCCGTGCGCTTAGATTACCCGCCTCGGCCGCCATCGCCGACGAACCGACCGCAGCCGCCGCGAGGTCCCTGGTGCTAGATCGTCGATTATCCGTTGCGCCGATGATGGATTGGACGGACGAAGTCGATCTGACCAATAAAATCATAGACTTGAGAGAGGCGAAAATGGCTTGTCTCCTATATGTCGCCTCGCCTTCCACAAGCCGCGATTCGATCCGTGCCTCGTTTGCTCGCGGAGCCGGTGACGAGTAGGCTTTGCATATCATGAACACGACCGCCGTTGATCAGATGTCCTGGGAAGAAAAGCTCCGCGCTTTGGAAGAGTTGTGGGACGCCATTACGCGCGAGGGCGACCGCTACGGGTCACCCGCCTGGCATGAACAGGAGCTGAAAGAAACTCAGCAACGCTACGATGCGGGCGCAGAGTCATCGATGGACTGGGCGACTGCAAAGCGCGACCTCCGCAGATAGCTTGATGCAGCTGCGGATACTGAAATCCGCATTCGAGGACCTTGATCGGGGCAGGGCGTTCTACGCGCAACACGGCGATAAGGTCGGCGACTACTTCCTCGACTCGCTTTTCGCGGATATCGATTCGCTTGCGTCGCACGCCGGTATCCATGCGCAAGTCTGGGGATTTCATCGGATGCTTGCCCGCCGATTTCCTTATGCGATCTATTACAAGGTCAACATCGACGTATGCATGGTGTGGCGTGTCTTGGACTGTCGTAGCCGCCCCTCGCGGGTGCGACAGGCTTTGAGAGCTTAGCGCTCGCAGGTGCGATAGACGATCATGAGCGGGACTTTCGGGCGATTGGCGTGGCCTAACATTGCTGGGCGCGCGGCATTACTTAGAGAACTCCAGAAAACCGGGGATCTTTCAGGCCGTTAGAGAAGTCCACAAACCCGTTAGATAACTCCAGAAGGCCGCATTAGAGAAGTCCACAAAAGAGGATGGTACAGCGCCGCAGGAGCAGGTAAAAAGCGGTTCATGACCTTCCGAATACCCCTGAAACTCCCCCGAAAACGTAACGCTTTGGCCTTCGAGCGCGAACAGCTGCAGGCGCGCGCTCGGGTAATCGATGAGGAACTTCGGGCCCGCGACTACGCGATCTCGGTTGTAGCGCCATAGGGAATTGGCGCTGGCGCGCAATCCAGTCGCCCGCAACCTATGCTGAATCAATGACTAATGAAAACGTGCCGGATGCCCGGCTAACCCTGGAAGAACTAACCGCCTTTCTCGAGCTATCCCTGGAGTGTGCCGAGCGGGCATGCGCCAATGGGTTGCGATTTGATTTCTACGAACCAAGACACCGTTATGCGGTGCTTCTGTTATGGGTGGTGCTGGACCACGCGCGCGACGTCGTGGCACTCAACCAGGCCGCACGCCACGGCGCGATTGCCATCGTCACTCGCTCGGCACTGGACGCGTATGCGGACATTGCGAATCTCGGCGATCATCCTGACTATTGGCAACATCTGGCAGCGGCGGACGCGTCAAAGTGGAAGAAGTTGCTCGAGCGAGCCACGCCGCGATGTGATCGAGGGTTGGCACGCCGTCGCGGACGCATTCTCGGAAGCGGGACAGAGCGCTCTCGCGCAAAGGATTCTGGGCTTCATTGGCGGCATGCGACCGCCCTTGACCACGGACGAGCAGCTTGCCACGAAGCTCGCGGAGCGCACGCGCAGTCGCGAGCGCGAATACCTACAGGAGCGAACCCGGTGATACGAGTCTCGCACAACGGTCACATCACAATTGAACAAGGTTATATCCCGTGAACAGTACCTACTTCGGTCTGTTGGCTGAATGCGGCGAGGCCAATATCCCGCTCGAACGGGTGGCTCCCAAATGCTTCGGCTTGTCGTTCGAAGAAGCGCGTCGTCGCGCGCCGGCGAAGATGCTGCCGTGCGCGGTGTTCCGCCTCGGCGGGCAGAAATCGCCCTGGCTGGTCAGTGCGACCGACCTCGCCGAACTGATCGATCTGCGTCGAGCGAAGGCCTCTGAGGCACCAGGACGGACTTATGGCGGTGATCGTGACGGCCGCCTGGGATCATCGACTCAGTGATATCGCGCACGTCCTCGGGCTTCAGGTTGGCGTAGCGCTTGAGTTCGTTCCATGAGTCGTGAAGGGTGAATTGGGCGACCTCATGAATCTGGTAGCCGCGCTCGAACAGGCGGCTGGTGGCCTCATGCCTCAAGTCATGGAAGTGCAGATCCTTGATGCCGAGGATGCCGCACGCTC
>CAITAM010000470.1 GCA_903890265.1 uncultured Pseudomonadota bacterium
TCAACCTGCTGACCCTGCTCGCGCTGGTGCTGGCGATCGGCCTTGTGGTAGACGACGCGATCATCGTGGTCGAGAACTTCGACCGGCACCTGAAGGAAGGCATGACCGCCCGCGATGCGGCCATCACGGCGGCGCGTGAGCTTGGCGGACCCATCATCGCGATGACCGTGGTGCTTGTCGCCGTGTACGTGCCGATCGGCTTCCAGGGCGGGCTCACGGGCGCACTCTTTACGCAGTTCGCCTTCACGCTCGCCGCCGCCGTCACCGTGTCCGGCATCGTCGCGCTGACGCTGTCGCCCGTCATGTGCGCCGTGGTCTTTCGCGGTACCCACACCGAGAGCAAGTTCGCGAAGCAGCTCGACCGGAACTTCGAGGCCGTCAGGGTCCGCTACCAGCGGATCCTGCACAGCGGTCTCGAGACCTACCCGGCGCTCGTCCTGCTCGGCGGACTTCTGCTCGTCGGGACCGTGCTGCTCTTCACGCACTCGCGGGCCGAACTCGCGCCCGAGGAAGACCAGGGCGTGGTGCTGGCTCAGATCACCGGTCCGCCGACGGCCACCTCGGACCAGATGCTGACCTACTCGGACCAGCTGGAAAAGATCGCGAAGGAGACGCCCGAGTACCGTGGCAGCTTCCAGATCAACGGCGTGCCGACCATCGTCGAGGGCTTTGGCGGCGTGCTGCTGAAGCCCTGGGACGAGCGCAAGCGGGGTGCCCACGAGATCCAGCAGGAACTGCAGAAGAAGTGGAACGGCATCGCCGGCGCTCGCGTCGCGGCGTTCCAGTTCCCGCCTCTGCCGGGATCGCAGGGTCTGCCGTTGCAGTTCGTTATCACGACCACGGAGCCGTTCTCGAACCTCAATGAGGTCGCGACCGAGGTCATGGGCCGGGCCATGAAGAGCGGGCTCTTCTACTTCCTCGATTCCGACCTCAAGGTCGACAAGCCGCAGGTGACGCTCGAGGTCGACCGGGACAAGGCCGCGTTCATTGGCCTGAACGCGGAGGGCATCGGTAATGCGCTCGGCAGTGCGCTCGGCGGTGGCTACGTGAACTACTTCGCGGTCGACGGGCGCTCGTATCGGGTCATCCCGCAGGTGCTGCAGAAGGATCGCCTCAATCCCTCGCAGGTGCTCGACTACTACCTGCGCACGCCGGATGGCTCGCTGGTCACGGCCGGCACGGTGGCCCACCTGTCGACGAAGACCGTGCCGAGGGCCATCAATCGCTTCCAGCAGCTCAATTCGGCGACGATCGCCGGCGTCTCCGGTGCGTCGCAGGGCGAGGCGCTCGCCTTCCTCGAGAAGACGCTGAAGGAAGTCGCGCCGGTCGGCTACTCGGCCGACTACTCGGGCCAGAGCCGGCAGTACGTGCGCGGTTCCGGCGGCTTCGTGTTTACGCTGCTGTTCGCGGTCGTGATCGTGTTCCTCGTGCTCGCGGCGCAGTTCGAGAGCTTCCGCGACCCGATCGTGATCCTGGTCGCGGTGCCGATGGCGCTCTTCGGCGCGCTGCTGTTCATCTACCTCGGCATCGTGTCGATCAACATCTACACGCAGGTCGGGCTCGTCACGCTGATGGGTCTGATCAGCAAGCACGGCATCCTGATCGTGCAGTTCGCCAACGAGCTGCAGCGCGACGGAGTCAGCAAGCTCGAGGCGATCACGCAGGCGGCGGCCGTGCGTCTGCGCCCGATCCTGATGACGACCGCGGCGATGGTGCTTGGCGTGCTGCCGCTCGTGATTGCCTCCGGTGCGGGCGCGGCCGGCCGGCAGGCGATGGGCATCGTGCTCTTCACGGGCCTGTCGATCGGCACGTTGTTTACGCTCTTCATCGTCCCGGCCGTGTACCTCCTGATCGGTGCGGACCACGCCCACGACGTGCGGGCTCGGGCCCGCGAGGCGCAGGCGGCCGCCGCGGGGGCGCACCCGTAAGGGGCAGCGGATGACGCGCGGGCTCGCGTTGCGGGGTGCGGTGATTCCGCCGTTCCTGACGGCGGACATCGCCCGGCGCTGCGCGGCCCGGCGCGCCCGCGGGCTGCCGGTGATCGCGATGCATTTCGGGCAGCCCTTCGAGGGACCGTCCCCGGCCGCGCTCGAGGCGGCCTCGCAGTCACTCGGGGCGAAGGATCCGGGCTACTGGGAATCGGCGCCGCTGCGGGAGCGCTTGTGCCGGCACTACCGTGAGCGGTACGGCGTGACGCTGGAGCCCGGGCAGGTACTGCTGACGATGGGCGCGAGCGCGGCGCTCGTCGGTATTTTCGCCAGCGCCTTTGCCGCCGGCGACCGGGTCGCGATTACCTGCCCGGGCTACCCGGCCTACCGCGCCGCGCTTCGTGCCATGCACCTCGTGCCGGTCGAGCTTCGCGTCGAGGCGGCGGACGGCTACCACCTCGCGGCCGAACGGCTGGCGGCGCTTGAACCCGCACCCGAGGGGCTCTTGCTCGCGAGTCCTGCCAACCCGACCGGTGCCGTCATGGGCAAGCTCGCCCTGCGGTCGGTGCTCGAGACCGCGCGCGCCCGCGGTATCCGCTACATCTCCGATGAGATCTACCACGGTCTCGGGTTCGCGGAGGACGAGCATTCGGCGCTCGAGTTCGATCCGGACGTGCTCGTGGTCGGGAGCTTCTCCAAGTTCTACCGCATGCCCGGCGCGCGCCTGGGCTGGCTCGTCGCGCCCAGGGCGGCGGCAGCGGCGATCCACGACTGCCTGATCAACCTGTTCCTGACGCCACCGGTGACCTCGCAGCACGCGGCGCTCGGCGCCATGGACAGACCCGAGGAACTCGTGCCGTCCGTCGCGCACTACCGGCGCAACCGCGACCGGCTGGTCAGCGGCCTCGCGGCGCTCGGCATCCCCGCGGCCCTGCCCGACGGGGCGTTCTATCTCTACGCGGACTTCGGCCGCTACACGGCCGACAGCCTCACGCTGTGCCGGCGGGCGGTCGATGAACTGGGACTCGGGCTTGCGCCGGGCGTGGACTTCGATCCCGACGGCGGTGGGCGGTTCGTGCGACTCTGTTTCGCGGTCAGCGAGGCCGATCTTGAGGCCGCACTCGACGCACTCGCCGGCTGGCTGCCGCACTATCGCGACGAGGCGCCGGCGTAATCGGGCTCAGTGCAGCCAGTGAATCTCGAAAGCCGTCTGGGTGCCGATCAGGCAGAGGCGAAGTGACGACGGCGTTTCGGCCTTGTCGGGCGACAGCATGCGGCGACCGGCCATGATCTCGGCGTAGTCCTGGGGGTAGAGCGGGTGCTGCTCGGGATCGCCAAGCCCGTCGGGTACGAGTGGCAGGTTGGTCGCGGGGTCGTAGCGGTCCGTGGCGCCGAGCGCATGCAGGATTTCGTGCGCGACCACCACGCTGTTGCTGCCCGCCATGTAGGACGTCGCAAAGGCGTGCACGACGCCGATACGGCCCCGGCGCAGGCCGAGCGAGTGGGGCAGTGCCGGCAGGCGTGCCGCGTCGTGGTAGACCACGAACACCCGGATCGCGCCGTCGCCGAGGGTCGTCGCGCGCCACGCGTAAAACCGCAGCCGGAGGCTCCAGAGAATGACCGGCAGGCCGTGGGATTCCGTGGGGGGGAGCGGCGGCAACGCCGAGAGGCCGGGATAGACCTCGATCTCCAGCGGAATGGCCAGATTCAGCTGCAACCGTTTGGCCTCCTCGCGGAAGAATCGCTCGATGTCGGCAAAATCGGCACTGGTGAGGTTTTTCACGTAGCGCGCGGTCTCCGGACTCGCGTCACCGGCCAGCGGGTAGACCGCGACCACGACCGGCTGCTGCCACGACCACAGCCGGCGCTGGGTCAGCCACTCGTTACTGGCCACCGACGCGAATATGATCAGGAGCAGCGAAACCCGGATCCACTTCCACATGGCGCTCAGCTCCGACCGTTACAGACTGCAGCATGCCCGAGCGCGAGGCAGCCGAGCATGCCAATGAGAAAAACTGCGACACCGGCAGCGGACGAGCGGCCGCGTTGCCGCTGGTGTACGTCCCATCCCGTGTACATCGAGTACCACGACCGGGAGTGGGGCGTGCCGGAGCGCGACTCCCGCGCGCTCTTCGAGCTCCTGTGCCTCGAGGGTGCCCAGGCGGGTCTCAGCTGGTGGACGATCCTGTCCAAGCGCGACCGGTACCGCGAGGTGTTCCACGGCTTTGATCCGGCACGCGTCGCGGCATTTGGCGAGAAGGACATTGCGCGGCTGCTGAAGGACCCCGGCATCGTGCGTCACCGGGGCAAGATCGCGGCGGTCATCGGCAATGCCAGGGCATACCTTGCACTCGAGGCGGGTGGCACGCGGTTTGGTGACTTCATCTGGTCGCACGCCCCGTCTTCACGCGGCGCTGCGACACCCGGCCGAAGCACGTCGCCAGAGAGCGAGGCCTTAAGCCGGTCGCTTAAGAAACAGGGCTTTCGCTTCGTTGGCCCGACGACCTGCTATGCCTTCATGCAGGCCGCGGGTCTCGTGGACGACCACGAGCCTCGCTGCTGGCGCCGGGGAGCGGGCGTCCGCTCCGCTCCCCGTGCCGGTCGGCCTCAGCGGTAGGTGAACGACAGTCCGAAGGTCCGCGGCCGGAACCCGAACTGGCGCTGCAGCGGGGACGTGCCGTTCGGCGTGAACGTGGTACCCGGGTCGATCGTCCAGTTGTAGTTCGTGATGGTCTTGTTGTTGGTCAGGTTGTCGACGAACACGGCCAGCTGGACGTGGCCAAAGCCCGTGCCGGCGCGTGCCGACATGAAGTTCGACGACGACACGATGTAGTTGTACTGGTTGTACTGCTGGGTCGACGGATCCTGGCTCGGCGACAGCCACTTCGCCCGGCCCTGGTACTCGTCGTCAAACCGGACGAAGGAATCGTGCTCGGCGACCACGAAACGGTAGTCCAGGCCGATCGACGCGGTCACCGGTGCGCCAGGCTGGCCGCTCTGACCGGTGATCGCATCGCCGCTCGACACGACCGGCGGGTTCTCGAACGGCGTCAGCCGTGAATCCTTCGTGTAGCGCGCACTGGTGTAGCCACCGGTCACCTGGGCCGTGAGGTTGTCCGTCACCGCCCAGTCAACCTGGATGTCACCGCCCTTCGCCACGGCTTCACCGAGGTTCGAGATGAAGGAAATCTGGCAGATGGGCGGGACGACCGTCTGCTGGATGTTGTGCCACTTGATGTAGTAGACGCTGCTCGCGATCTTGATGCGATTGTTGAAGTTGTTCTTCGCGCCGAGCTCGTAGCTGTCCACGGTGTCCGAGTTGAACGTGGCCGGTGCGCCGGGGATGTGGAAGTTCTGGAAGTCGGTACCGCAGGCCGCGGCGGGCACGGGGTTGTTCGCGCCGCCCGGGCGAAAGCCCTTGGCGTAGGTTGCGTAGTACAGGTTCCGCGGATCGTACTGGTAGGCGACGCTCAGTTTCGGCGTGAACGAATTTTCCGACTTGTCGCCGCTGCCGGTCTGCGGCAGCAGGTACAGCTCCGGGCCGCCGGTGAGGGTGTCGAAGGTGAATTTCGTCTTCGAGTAACGGGCGCCGGCCGTCACTTTCCACTGGTCGGTCAAGGCATAGGTGCCCTCGCCGAACCAGGCGATCTGCGTGTCCTTGGCGTGGGTCTGCAGGAAGTAGGAGTCCTGCGGGAAGCGCGAATCGTAGGGCACCGGCGCCAGGGCGCCAGCGCAACTGCCATCCGCGTTCGGCGACGGGCAGTACTGGAAGAAGTTGCCGTACGACTGGGTCGGATCACCGAGGTAGTTCTGGATCAGCCGGTCGAGGCCGGGCTGGGGATTGTGGATCTGCTCGAGGTAATCCTGCTTGTTCTGCGAGAAGAAGAGCCCGGTGGTCCAGATGAACGTGGTGTCGCTCGAGTTCGACGCGAGGCGGAGCTCCTGCGTGAAATTGCGCTGGTTGTTGTCCACCGAGGCCGGTGCCCGGAAATCCGCGGAGCCGGCCGGCAGGTGCAGCCCCTGGCTGTCGAGGAGCGGCGAACTGCCGCCGAGAAACGTCTGGTAGAAGCCGAGGTCGTACAGCGTACCGTCGTAGCCCGTCGTCTCGTTGCGATGGAAATAGGACGTGTTCGAAATGAATTTCACGGAGCCGAGATCGCCCTCGATCTTGAGGGAGGGCAGGTAGAACGTATCCGGTGCGCCGCGCTGGGTGGGGTTGGCACTGACGTAACGGTCGTGGCTCGGGTCGGAGTAGAGCGGCCAGTAACTCTCGACGTCGTTGCGGCGGCGGTCCTGGTAGTAGATCGCCGGGCTTACCGTCCAGTTCTCGCTCGGGGCCCAGACGGCGGCCAGGCGAATGAGCGCCGTCGTGTCGTAGTTGGCGTTCTTCTCGATAAGTGACTGGTCCACCGGGTTGATCCGGTCGATCCAGCCGCCGTCCCGGCGGTACCAGACGCTCGCGCGCACGCCGAGCTTACCGTCAATGACCGGCATGCCGCCGGCAATACCCGCCTCGTAGCTCGGCGAGCCGCCCTGCGTGTAGGAGACCTCGGCACGGCCGTAACCGCTCGTCTTGGTCAGGCTCGGCTGGTTGGTGATGAAGCGGACGGTGCCGCCCTCGGAGCCCGCGCCGAACAGGGTGCCCTGGGGACCGCGCAGGACCTCCACGCGATCGATATCGAAGGACTTGGGCAGCGCCTCGTCGGGATTGAAGGCCAGCGCGCGCATCTGGATCGGCGTGTCGTCGATGTAGATGCCGGTGGTACCGGCGCCGCCGGTCGAGGCGATGCCGCGGATCGAGATGTTGTTGGTGCCCGAATTGTCGACATTGACGCCCGGCGTGAACTTCGCGATGTCCTGGAAGTCCTTCACGCCGCGCAGGTCGAGGCTCTCCTGATTGAGGGCGGTGACGCTGAGCGGCACCTTGCTCAGGGATTCCTCGTGGCGGGTGGCGGTCACGATGATCTCGCCAAGTTCCGGCCCGGCCCGGTCCGGCGGCGGCGGAGCATCGGCCGCGTAAGCCTGCAGGGTGGCGCTGGCGAGGACGAGGCTGACAAGGCGCGCAAGACGCGTGGAAGAGGTCGGCTGGCAGGACGTGAAACCCATGATTCCCCCGGGTAGTAGCAAGGCCCAGGCCCGCGGCGGTCGTGTGTTTTTTTTACGACGTCGCAGGCGGTCGGGCCAGAACGATCCAGCCCGAAGTTTAGCGCCGAAACGGCGGCAATAGGCAGGACGGACGCGGTTTTTTCGACCGTATGTGGCCTAAGCGCAACATCTGCTCGGTCGCGTGGCAAACGGGCTGTGGGTCGGGCGCGTGGTGACCGTGCGTCCGGGTCGACCGCTTCGGTATGATGGGGCCATGACTACCCGCCGCCAATTCCTCAGCAACACCGCGCTCACGGGCGCGCTCTTCTTGGTTTTCAACAGCCGCGGGCAGCGCGCGCTGGCCGACTCGCCGTCGGCCGCGCTGGCGCGATTGCCCGTCGGCGAGGGGTCGGTGGCGCCTTACGCCTTCGTCTCCATCGCGAGGGACGGGCAGGTGACGATCGTCGCCCACCGCTCCGAGATGGGCACCGGCATCCGGACGACGCTGCCGATGGCGCTGGCCGATGAACTCGAGGCCGACTGGGCCCGTGTCACCGTGAGCCAGGCGCCCGGCGACGAGGACACCTACGGCAGTCAGAACACCGACGGCTCGCACAGCCTGCGCGACTTCCTGATGCCGATGCGGGTCGCCGGCGCCAGCACCCGCCATCTGCTGATCACGGCGGCGGCGGCGGCCTGGTCCGTGCCGCGCAGCGAGGTGACCGCGGAGCACCACGAGCTCGCGCACGCGAAGAGCGGTCGCCGCGCCCATTACGGGGAGTTCGCGGCGGCTGCCGTCGCGCTGCCGCTGCCGGACGTGAAGGACCTCAAGCTCAAGTCCGAGGCGGAATTCCGTTATCTCGGCAAGCCGGTGCACGCCGTTGACTTAAACGACGTGGTGCACGGTGCCGCGCGCTACGGCATTGACGGCCGGATGCCCGGCCTGCGCTACGCCGTCGTCGCGCGCCCGCCGGTGTACGGTGGACACGTGGTCGGCGTCGATTCGACCGCGGCGCTGAAGTTCACCGGCGTCGAACGCGTGGTGCGGATCCCGGCACCGGCGCTGCCGGGCGGCATGCGACCGCTCGGCGGCGTGGCCGTGGTGGCGAGCAACACCTGGGCTGCCATGCAGGCTCGCGACCTGTTGAAGATCCAGTGGAACGACGGGATTCACGCGAAGCACGACAGCGCGGCGTACGCCAAGCGGCTGATGGCGGAAGTCCGCCAACCGGCCAAGGTCGTGCGGCACGACGGCGACGTCGACGCGGCCTTCGCCAAGGCGAGCCAGCGCGTGGTAGCGGAGTACGCGACGCCGTACCTCGCCCATGCGCCGATGGAGCCCCCCGCCGCGATGGCGGTCGTCAAGAACGGCAGCTGCGAGGTGTGGGCGGCGGTGCAGGACCCCCAGACGACGCGCAAGGAGCTGGCGGCGTTCCTCAAGCTGCCTATCGAGAACGTGAAGGTCAACGTGACGCTGCTGGGCGGCGGCTTTGGCCGCAAGTCGAAGCCGGACTTCGTGCTCGAAGCGGCCTACATCGCGCGCGAGATCGGCCACCCGGTCAAGGTCACCTGGTCACGCACCGACGAGCTCCAGCACGGCTACTACCATGCCATCGCCGCGCAGCGCCTCGAGGGCTCACTCGATGCCAGCGGCAAGGTCACCGGCTGGCTGCAGCGCAGCGCGTTCCCGCCCATCATGTCGACGTTCGCGCCCAACACGGTCTACGCGGACGGCGAGGAACTCGAGATGGGCATGGTCGACACGCCCTACGTGCTGCCGAACGCGCGTTTTGAAAATGCCCCGGTGCCGCCCGGCGTCCGGATCGGCTGGTTCCGCTCGGTGTGCAACATCCAGCACGCCTTCGCCTCGGGCTCGTTCGTCGACGAGCTCGCCCACGCGGCCAAGCGCGATCCGCGGGAATTCGTGCTCGAGCTGCTCGGTCCCGATCGCCACATTCCGATCGAGGCCGGTGGCTTCAAGCGCACCAACTACGGCGGGACCGACGCCGAGTTCCCGTTCGACACCGGCCGCATCCGGCGGACCGTCGAGCGGGTGACGAAGGAAGCCGGCTGGGGTACGCCGCTCCCGGCCGGGCGCGGCCGCGGCCTCGCGGTGCATCACAGCTTCCTGTCGACCGTGGCGGTGGTGATGGACGTCAGCGTGTCACCGCAGGGCGAGCTCAAGATCGAGCAGGTCGACATCGGTATTGACTGCGGCTACGTCGCCAACCCGGAACGCGTGCGGGCTCAGCTCGAGGGCGCGGTCGTGATGGGCGTGACGCTCGCCCTGCGCGGTGAGATGACGTTCAAGAACGGCCGTGCCGAGCAGTCGAACTTCCACGATTTCCAGCTGCTTGGCATCCACGAGGTGCCGCGTCACGTGCGGGTGCACCTGATGCCGGCGGACCTCTCCGTTCCCTCCGCCGGCGTCGGCGAGCCGGGCGTGCCGCCCGTGGCGCCGGCGCTGTGCAATGCCATCTTTGCCGCAACCGGCAAGCGCATCCGGACGCTGCCCATCGCCGGTCAGCTGCGCGCCTGACCGCGCGGCGGCATCGGTCCTGCTCGACCGGGCGCAGCCGGGTCGGGCAGGACGCTCAGTACTCGTCCGA
>CAITAM010000471.1 GCA_903890265.1 uncultured Pseudomonadota bacterium
GATCGAGCTGCGCGACCGGGATCCGAAGCGTTACGGCGGCAAGGGCGTGCTGGCCGCGGTCGGCAACGTCAACGGTGAGCTGCGGGCGGCGCTCGTCGGCCGCGCCGTCGACGACCAGGCAGCGCTCGATGCGCTCCTCATCAGCACCGATGGCACCGAAACCAAGGCACGCCTCGGCGCTAATGCGCTGCTCGCCGCATCGCTTGCCATCGCCCACGCGCGTGCCGCCGACCGCGGCGTCGGCCTGTGGCGCGATCTCGCGGGTCCTGCGACCGAGCTCACGCTGCCGGTGCCGATGATGAATCTCATCAACGGCGGTGCGCACGCCAACAACAGCCTCGATATTCAGGAGTTCATGGTGCTGCCGGTCGGTGCGCCGACGTTTGCCGAGGCGCTGCGCTGCGGTGCCGAGATCTTTCACGTGCTGAAGGGCATCCTGAATGCCCGCGGCCTGTCGACCGCGGTCGGTGACGAGGGCGGGTTCGCGCCGGACCTGCCGTCGAACGCGGCGGCGCTCGAGACCCTCATCGAGGCGATCGAGCGGGCCGGCTACCGTCCGGGGCACGACGTCTTCCTCGGGCTTGACGTCGCGAGCAGCGAACTCCTGAAAGGCGATCGCTACGTGCTCGAATCCGAGGGTCGTCAGTTCACCAGCAGCGAATTCGCCGGCTACTTCGCCAGCCTCGTCGATCGCTTCCCGATCATCACCATCGAGGACGGCATGGCCGAGGGCGACTGGGCCGGCTGGAAGGTACTGACCGAGCGCCTGGGTTCGCGCGTGCAGCTCGTGGGCGACGACCTCTTCGTCACCAACACGAAGATCCTCGCCGAAGGCATCGCAAAGGGCATCGCCAATGCGATCCTGATCAAGCCGAACCAGATCGGCACCCTGACCGAGACGCTGGCGGCCGTGACGATGGCGGATGCGGCACGCTACGCGGCCGTGATGTCGCACCGCTCGGGCGAGACCGAGGACGTCACGATCGCCGATCTCGCGGTGGCCTCGGCCTGCACCCAGATCAAGACGGGCTCGGCGTCGCGTTCGGACCGTGTCGCGAAATACAACCAGCTGCTCAGGATCGAGGCCGAGCTCGGTGCTCACGGTCACTACGCCGGCACGAAGGCCTTCCCGGTGGCCTTGAGCGCACGGAGTCACGGCTGATGGCGCGGCCACGGACGGTGTTCTCCGTCGCGCCGTCCGCGGGACGGTGTTAGGCTTTGCGGTCATGAAGTTTTACGCGGCGGTGCTGTCAATCGTCCTGCTCGGCCTGCAATACCGGCTGTGGCTTGGCGACGACGGCATTCGCTCCGCGACCCGGCTCGCGCGCATCGTCGCCGAGCAGACCGCCGAGAACGGCGGGCTCATGCAGCGCAACGAGCAGCTGAAGGCCGAGGTCAAGGACCTCAAGGAGGGCCTGTCGGCCCTCGAGGAGCGGGCCCGCAACGATCTCGGTATGGTCGGCGCCTCGGAGACCTTCTACCAGGTCGCGAACGGCGCGGCCGCCCTGCCGCCGACCACGCTGCCGCCGGCCCAGCCGCAGGCGCCGGGGATCAAGCGCATCAGCCGGTGACGGCTCCCGACTACTGGCTGGTCGTGCCGGCCGCCGGGCGCGGGCTGCGCTTTGGCGGCGAGACCCCGAAGCAATACCAGAGTCTCGCCGGGCGCACGGTACTGGAGCGGGCGCTGGCCCCGTTCCTCGAGGACTCCCGCCTGCTGGGCGTGGTGGTGGCGCTGCACGCGGCCGACACCCGGTTCGTGACACTGCCGCTCGCGGGCGATCCTCGGGTCCACGTCACGACCGGCGGCGCCGAGCGCTTTGCCTCGGTGGCGGCGGGCCTTCGCGTGGTGGCAGCACACACCGCGCCCGCCGCCGATCCCTGGGTGCTGGTGCACGATGCGGCACGGCCGCTGATCGGCCGCACCGACATCGACGCGCTGCTTGCCGCCCTCAACGACTCGGCCGACGGCGCACTGCTTGGCCTGCCGGTGGTCGACAGCCTGAAGCGCGCGGCGGCCGACGGTCGTGTCGAGTCCAGCGTCGCGCGGACCGGCCTGTGGCGGGCCCAGACGCCGCAGGCCTTCCGCCTGTCGCTGCTGCGCCGTGCGCTCGACGCGGCGGC
>CAITAM010000472.1 GCA_903890265.1 uncultured Pseudomonadota bacterium
CCGAACGTGCCGGCAGCGCAGCTCACGCTCACCGACGGGCTGGTGCTGACCAGCCAGAACCGCTGGCCGTCGCTGCGCTTTGACCTTGCCGCACTCTGTCTCGGCGCGGGCGCTTCGCTGTGGAGTGCGGGCTTCTACTACAAGACCTTCATGTGGCCGTCGTGGCGCACCTACGAGGGAATGATCCGCCGCCTCGCGGGGCTCGGCTACGCGCCGGGTGCGAGCAACCTGCCGGACACGACGGTGCACCATCGCAGCGCCGACGTGGTCATTGCCGGCGGCGGCGCGGCGGGCCTCGTCTGTGCCCTGCAGGCGGCTCGCAGCGGCCTGCGGGTTACGCTGCTCGAGCGCTCGCCCGTGCTCGGCGGTGAGCTCGAATTCGAGACCGCCACCATCGATGACCTGCCGGCGCGCGAATGGCTGGCGCAAGCGGAAGCGACACTGCACGCGCTCGGTGTCTCGGTCCTGCGCAATACCGCGCTCATTTCGATCGCGGACGGACTCGCGATTGCGCACGAGCAGCCGAGTGGCATGCCGGGCGCGGACACCCTGCACAAACTTCATGCCCCCACCTTCGTCAATGCCATGGGCAGCGTCGAGCGCGGCATCGCCTTCATCGACAACGACCGGCCCGGCGTCATGCTCACCGGTGCGGCCGAGCGGCTCGTCGCGTGCTACGGCGTGGCACCGGGTTCGGCCGTCGTGCTGTTCGGCTGCCACGACCGGCTGTACGCCACGGCGCAGCGCCTGATCGCTTCCGGCGTCACGGTGCGCGCCGTGGTCGATACCCGCCAGGCGACCGGCGCCGCCGGCCGTGAGGCGCTGCAGGCGCAGGGCATTGAGTGCCTGCTCGGGCACGCCGTGGTCGCGGCGCGCGGCACGCCGGTCCTTCGCTCCGTGTCGGTCGTGGCGCTCGATGCGCCGGCGCAATCGCGCACGATCCGCTGCGATGCCCTGCTCGTCGGGGGCGGCTGGACGCCGTACGTGTACTCCGACCTGCAGCAGGGCGGCCGGCCCACGTTCCGCGCGGAACTCGGCGCGTTCGTGGCGACCGACCAGCCGGCCTGGCGCTGCACGATCGGCGCGGCCGCGGGGCACCTCGACCTTCGGGCCGTGGTGGCCGACGCACACGCCATGGGGCTCACGCTGGCGGAATCGGCAGGCCGCACGCTCGATGCCGCCCTCGCCGCGCCGCGCGTCACGGCGCACGACGGGACGCCAGCCCTCGAACCGTACTACCGCAGCCCGGCGGCACGGCGTGATGAAAAGCGGCAGTTCGTCGATCCGCAGAACGACGTCACGGTGGCGGACCTGCGGCAGGCGATCGCCGAAGGGTTCGTCGACATCGAGCACATCAAGCGCTACACCACGCTGGGCATTGGTACCGAGCAGGGTCGCACCGGTGGCACGCTGGGGGCGGCGATCGTGGCGGAACTGCGCGACCTGCCGCAGGCGGTCGTCACCCCGAGCCGCAGCCGCGGCCCGTTCCAGCCCGTGCCGATGCACGTCCTGCGCGGCCACCGCACGGCCACCGAGCTGCGCCCGGGCCGGCGCACGGCACTCCACGACCTGCACCTGGCCGCCGGCGCGGAGCTTGAACTCATGAGCGGCTGGCTGAGACCGCGCTTCTACACGGCGAACGGCGTGACCGCCGCCGCGGCGAGCGTCGTCGAGGCGCGGCGCGTGCGCGCCGAAGGCGGTATCTGCGACGCCTCGACGCTCGGCAAAATCGAAATCGCGGGGCCCGATGCCGCGACGTTCCTCGACCGCCTGTACCTCGGCCGGCCGAGTACGCTCGGCCTGCACCGGGCGCGCTACGCCGTGCTGCTCAGGGAAGACGGCATGGTGCTGGACGACGGCCTGATGCTGCGCTGTGGTCACGACCGCTTCCTCGCCACGACGAGCTCGAGTCACCTCGGCCACGTCCTGTCGCACCTCGAGTTCTACCGCGACACCGAGTGCGCCGAGCAGCGCCTTGCCATCACGGATCTCACGGAGGCCTGGTCGGTGATCGTCGTCGCCGGACCTGCCAGTCGCGACGCGCTGCACGAGGTCCTGGGCGCGGCGTTCAGAGCGCCTCTCGATGCCCTGCGACACATGGATATCACGGACGGCCGCTGGGGCCAGTACCGCGTCAGGATCCTCCGGGCGAGCTTCACGGGCGAGCTTGCCTATGAAGTGCACTGCCAGCCCGCTGCCGCACCGCTCTTGTGGATGCGGCTCGCCGGGACCGGACTGCAGCCGTTCGGGCTTGAAGCGCTCGACGTGCTGCGAGTGGAGAAAGGCTATTTCACGAGTTCGGAGCTGAACGGCCAGACCACGCCGCTCGATGTGGGCCTCGAGCGCCTGGTAAACGTCGCCCGCTCGGCGGTTGGCGTGGCCCTGCTCGACCGCCCGGGCCTCACCGACCCCGAGCGGCCGCAACTCGTGGGTCTTCGCGCCGCGGACGGTCGTGCCTCGTTCGCCGGCGGCGCCCAGCTCACCGCGGACGCCGACTCGGTGCACAGCGTCGGCTATGTCACGTCAGCCGTCTACAGCCCACAGCTGGGTGAGACCGTGGGCCTCGCGCTCGTCGCCCGTCGGCTCGCCGTCCCCGGCCAGGAGCTTACCGCGAGGGATCCGATCCGCAGCGGCGACACGCCCGTGCGGATCGTCGCCCCCGTGCATTTCGATGCCAGTAACGAGCGGATGAAGGCATGAGCCACCAGCCGAACAGCACGCTCAACCCGGCGGGCAGCACCTTCGAATGGACAGGGTTCGGCGCAGTGCCGGCCGTCCTGGGTGCCGACGCCGGCACACCGGGGCGCGTAACCAGACAGGCCGACGGGCGAGTGCTCGCGATGCATTACGCACCTCGGCGCTGGTTACTGCCGGCGCCGGACGCTGCGCTGCTGAAGGCCCTGGGCTTTGCGAGCGGCGACGGTGTCCTGACCGAGGTCAGCGGAAAGTGGCGCGAGCTCGTCGTGGCCGGCGCCGCCTCGCCCGTCGAGCCCGTGCACCCGCTGCGCCTGAGCTTCGACTGCGATCGGGTGCTCGGCGGCCGGGACTGCGCCGCACTGACGCTGCTTGACTGCCCGGTCATCGCGGTACGCGACGGCCGCGACCTGTCGCTCTGGTTCGAGGCGAGTTTCGAGGCGAGTCTCGTGACCGCGGTGGCCCGCTACGGCGTGTCGATCTAGCGGCCAGCCCGGGACCCGCACCGGGTTATCCGGACCCCGCCCCACGGCAGGACGACACCCGCTACGGCGCCGGGCCCTGACGGTCCGGCGCCGCGACGGTCAGCGCTTGCCCTCGCCGTGCTCGTGCTCGTGCTCGTGCTCGGCCTTCGGTTCGGCCGGCTTCGGCGCACTCTTGGGCGCCGGTGCCGGATGCGGCGGCGGCGGTGGCGGCGCGTGGTTCACGACCGGCGCCGGCGGTGGGGGCGGTGGTGCGTGATTCACGGCCGGCGCCGGCGGTGAGGGCGGCGGCGACGCGTGACTAACGGCCGGTGTCGGCGCGGTCGGTGACGCATGCGCCGCGGCCGGCGTCGGCGGCGGCGCGGTCACGGGATGCACCGGCGCGGGCGGGCGGGCGGCAACCACCCCGGGCGCCGTGAAGGCGGCCGGCTTCGGCGTTGCCGCAATCGTCGGATGCCCCTGGTTCGCGCTGTGACGGAGCACCGGGTTCTGTGCCGCCTGCTGCACGTGATTGATCTGTTCACGCGTCGGCGCGACGTGCGCTTCATTGGCGGCGGCCATTTCGGCTGCGGTTGGCGCCGCCTGCACGCCGTGCGGGCCGCCCGAGACACTCGTGCGGTTGTTGGTCACGTTGTTCGTGACGTTGTTGTTGATCGTGTTGTTCGTCGTGTTGTTGGTGGTGTTGTTGACGGTGGTGTTGTTGACCGTCGTGTTGTTGACCGTCGTGTTGTTGACCACGGTCACGTTGTAGGTGTTGCGCACCACGGTGGTGTTCACGTTGGTGACCGCGGTGTTGTAGGCGAAGCGGCCGCCCTCGTCCCAGCGGCCGCCGACGAAGCCGACACCGACGTAGCCGAACCCGTAGTTGATGCCACCGTAGAACCCGACGTGCGGGCCCCAGTAGCCGCCGTGGAACACGTACGACCCACCGACCCAGCCCCAGTACGCCGGGGTCCAGTAAACGCCCACGCGCGGCGGCTGCACCCAGGTGCCCGGTACCCAGTAGTACTCGTTACCGGCCCAGGCCCAGTAGCCCGGCGTCCAGATGAAGCCCGGCTCCGGGCAGGGCGGCTGCTCGTAGACCGGCAGCGGCGGGGGTTCGACCTGCACCGTCACCGTGGCATTCGGGGCGGGGGCTTCGTAGACCACGCGCGGTGCCGGGTGCTCGTAGACGACCGGTTGCACCGTACAACCGGCGAAGGCCGCACCCACGGCCGTCGCGACGAGCGCACGGGTGATCGGCAACACGGCGCGCTGAGCGATGATTTTCTTCATGAATTCGGTCACCTTATGACTGACTTTGGCCGGGCACACGACTCTCGACCGGGCACCCCCGGGACTCGACCGTGCTGTCACGGAGGGATCCACGGGGTCCCCTGAAACAGGAGCGCGGCAGCCGGTCGGGGGTGCACACCTTTAGGAAATCTTAACCCGTTCCGACGTCAGGGTCAGAGCACCGCCGCCACCGCCGCCACCACGCGGGCGATGGCGGCCGGATTGAGTCCAGCGAGATTGATGCGACTGTCCGGCGCGCAGTAGACGTGATGGTCGTGTCGCAGGGCCTCGACCGCGGCGGGCGGTAACCCGAGCAGCGAGAACATGCCGCGCTGCCGGCCGATGAACGAGAAGTCGCGTCGGGGAATCTCGCGCCCCAGCGCGTCGGCCAGGTCGAGCCGCAGCGCCGCCAGTCGCTGGCGCATGGCGTCGAGCTCGGCCTGCCAGTCCGCACGCAGTGCCGCATCCGCCCACAGGACGCCCACCGTCGCCGCGCCGTGGTCGGGCGGCATGGAATACATCCGCCGGGCGAGCCGCATCAGGTGGGTGTGCACGGCGTGTGCTTCGGCGGGCGACCGCCCCGTGTAGATCACCGCGCCCACGCGCTCGCGGTAGAGCCCGAAGTTCTTCGAGCAGCTGACCGTGATGAGCACTTCGGGTAACTCCGCGGCGAGGCGGCGGACCCAGCGCGCGTCCTGCTCGAGGCCCTCGCCCAGCCCCTGGTAGGCAAGGTCGAGAAGTGGCAGGAGCTGCCGGCGTTGCAGCACTGCGAGCAGTTCCTCCCACTGCGGATCGGCGAGATCCGCGCCGGTCGGATTGTGGCAGGACGGCTGCAGCAGGATCACGGTGCCTGCGGGCATGGCATCCAGCGACGCCAGCAGGGCCGGGAAATCGATACCGCGCGCCGCTTCGTCGTAGTAGGGGTAGCGGACCGTCTCAAGACCGGCGCCCCCGATCAGCGCCGGGTGGTTGGGCCAGGTCGGCGTGCTGAGCGCGACCCGGGTGCCGGGTGCCGTCTCGTGCACGAGGTCGGCGGCGAGCCGCAGCGCGCCACAGCCGCCGGGGGTCTGCAGGGTCACGGCGCGTCGCTCGGTCACCGCCGGATGGGTCGTGCCGAGCACGAGCTCGGTCAGCGCGGCATTGAAGGCGGCGTTGCCCGACGCCGGCAGGTAGGTCTTCGTCCTCTCAAGTTCCGCGACCCGCGCCTGGGCGATACGCACCGCCCGCATGACCGGCGTCTGCCCGGCGTCGTCCCGGTACACGCCGACCCCGACGTCGACCTTGCTGTCGCTCGGGTCGGCCGCAAACGCCGCCGAAATCCCGAGTATCGGGTCGGGCGCGAGCGCATCGAGGTTCTCAAACATCCGTGGGTCTCCGTAACGCCGGCACGGTCCGCGCCCGTGACCGGACTCAGGCGCCGAGTTCGCGCGCGTGGTGGGCGAGGTGGTCGTCGATAAACGACTGGATGAAGTAATAGCCGTGGTCGTAGCCCTCGTGCAGGCGCTGCACGAGGTCAACGCCCGCGGCGCGGCACGCGTCGGCAAGCAACGCGGGCTTGAGCTCCCGTTCGAGGAAGGGATCCGCCAGGCCCTGATCCACCAGCACCGGTCGCGGCCACCGCGCGCCGCCGTGCCGCGTGATCAGCGAGGCGGCGTCGCAATCAAGCCACGCGGCGCGATCGGCACCGAGGTAATGGCCGAGCGCCTTCTCGCCCCACGGGCACTGGCTGGCGGCGGAAATCGGTGCGAACGCCGAGACGGAGCGGTACAGCGTCGGGTGCTTCAGGGCGAGCGTGAGGGCCCCGTGGCCGCCCATCGAGTGGCCAAAGAGTCCCGTGCGCGCCGGGTCGACCGGAAAGTGCGCCGCCACCAGCGCCGGCAGTTCCGCGCTGACGTAGGTCTCCATCCGGTAGTGTGCGGACCACGGCGACTGCGTCGCATCAAGGTAAAAGCCGGCGGCGACACCAAAATCCCAGTGGTCCCGGTCGCCCGGCAGCGGTACGTCGCGGGGACTCGTGTCCGGGGCGACGAGCACGAGCCCGAGCTCGGCAGCGCGGCGCAGCGCCCCGGCCTTGATCAGAAACGTCTCCTCGGTGCAGGTCAGCCCGGCGAGGTAATAGAGCACCGGCCGCGGCGTGGCGGCGTTGGCGCCGTCCGGCACGAAGATGCCAAAGCGCATCGCGCATTGCGTCGCCCGGGACGCGTGCCGGTAGAAGCGAACGAGACCCCCGTGGCAGGTATGGCTTGCGAGGAGCTCAAGCGCCCCCGACCCCTGCTCCGAACCCGCGGTCGCCGCCATCAGAACGTCACGACGCTGCGGATCGACTCGCCACTGTGCATGAGATCGAACGCATCGTTGATCTTCTCGACCGGCATGACGTGCGTGATCAGATCGTCGATCGCGATCTTGCCGTCCATGTACCAGTCGACGATCTTCGGCACGTCGGTGCGGCCGCGGGCGCCACCAAAGGCGGTGCCTTTCCAGACGCGCCCGGTGACCAGCTGGAAGGGGCGGGTCTTGATCTCCTGGCCGGCGCCCGCGACGCCGATGATGATCGACTCACCCCAGCCGCGGTGGCAGCACTCGAGCGCCTGGCGCATCAGGTCGACGTTGCCGACGCACTCGAAGCTGTAATCGGCGCCGCCATCGGTCAGCGCGACGAGGAAAGGCACGAGGTCACCCTCGACTTCCTTGGGGTTCACAAAGTGCGTCATGCCGAATTTCTCGGCCAGCGACTTGCGCGCCGGGTTGATGTCGACGCCGATGATCTTGTTGGCGCCGGCGATACGCGCGCCCTGAATGACGTTGAGGCCGATACCGCCGAGGCCAAAGACGACGACGTTCGCGCCGGGCTCGACCTTGGCGGTGTTGATGACGGCACCGATCCCGGTCGTGACGCCGCAGCCGATGTAGCACACCTTGTCGAACGGCGCGTCCTCACGGATTTTCGCCAGCGCAATCTCCGGCAGCACGGTGTAGTTGGAAAAGGTCGAGCAGCCCATGTAGTGGTGCACGAGCTTGCCGTCCAGGGAAAAGCGACTCGTGCCGTCCGGCATGAGCCCCTTGCCCTGGGTCGCCCGGATCGCCGTGCAGAGGTTGGTCTTCTGCGACGTGCACGACTTGCATTCCCGGCACTCCGGCGTGTAGAGCGGGATGACGTGGTCGCCCTTCTTGAGCGACTTGACGCCCGCGCCGACATCGACGACCACGCCGGCGCCCTCGTGACCGAAGATGGCCGGGAACAGCCCTTCGGGATCGGCACCCGAGCGGGTGAACTCGTCGGTATGGCAGACCCCGGACGCCCGGATCTCGACCAGCACTTCGCCGGCACGGGGCCCGTCGAGCTCGACCTGTGTGACTTCGAGCGGTTTGCCCGCGGCGTAGGCCACGGCGGCTTTGGTTTTCATCGCTGGATCCCCAGTGGCGCTTACGGTGGGTCCGGGGCCGACGAGCGGGCAGACAGGCGTCGCGTGGCCGTGCGCCGGACCGCCGGTACTATGCCTTTGCCGAATGACACACACAATCGCTCGTCGGCGCGGTCGGACGAGCGCGCGGCGCGTGCGGCTTGCCGGTAGACTGCAGCGCACCGCGATCGGCGCCGGCCCCGCCGGCGCCTGCCGGACCGGTCGCGCCGCCGAGCACCACGCCTATGCCGCAGTATCCGTCCACCACCGCGTCGCTCGTGCGGCGCGTCGCTCCGCCGCTCCTCAGCACGGCGTTGAGTTCCATCGCGACGGGACTGCTGACGCTGCTGCCGCTGCGGTACACGTCGGCCGGCATGTCCGAAGGCGCGATCGGTCTCCTCGCGACCGCGGAGGCGGCCGGATTCATGCTGGGCTGCCTGCACGTCCATCGGCTGATCGCGCCCGTCGGGCAGGTCCGTGCGTACTCGGCCTTTGCCGCGCTCAAGGCCGCGCTGGTGCTGGTCATGGTTTTCTCGACGACGCTGCTGCCGCTCGCTGCACTGCGATTCCTGCTGGGCTTCAACGCCGCGGGTCTTGCGGTGGTGGTCGAGAGCTGGCTGAACGCGCTGGTCCCCAATCACCAGCGCGGCCGCATCCTGACGGTCTACCTGCTCGTGATCGGTGCCTTCTACGGCGTCGGCCAGCTGATGGCGCGCCGCCTCGATCTCGCCGGCCCGGACCTGCTCATCATCGCGGGCCTCGCGACGGCGCTCGCGCTGGTGCCGGTCGCCGTCATCGACGTGGTCGGACCGCCGCCCAACCCGCCGGTCAAGATGCAGCTGACCAAGGCGCTGGTGACCTCGCCCGCGAGCGTGCTCGCGTGCCTGCTGACGGGCCTCGTCGGGACGGCATTCACCACCCTCGCGCCGCTCTACAGTCACCAGATCGGGATCGACCAGGACCGGACGATTCTCCTCATGGTGTGTATCTCGGTCGGCAGCCTGCTGCTGCAATGGCCGATCGGCTTCCTGTCGGACAAGGTCGACCGCCTGCACGCGCTCATCTTCCTCGGTGCGATGGTCACCCTGACCGCGGCCGCCTTGTTCGTCGCACCGGCACCACCGCGATTCGCGCTGCTGGCCGTGCTCTTCATCGGCTTTGGCGGCTTCGTCGAGAGCCTCTACGCCGTTGGTGTCGCGCACGCCAACGATCGCGCGGACTCGGCCGACTACGTGTCACTGTCCTCCACGCTGCTGCTCGTGTGGGCCCTCGGCGGGTCGCTCGGGCCGACGATCGGCGCGCTCGCGATGGAATACCGGGGTCCCGCTGCCTTCTTCGTGTACGCGATGGCCCTCGCGGTGCCCTTCACGCTCTTTGCGCTCTGGCGCCTGCGCCGCCGGCGGGAGGAGCGGTCGACCGAAACGCACGAGGACTTCCTCGCCTACCCGCAAACGTCGCCGGAAATTTACTCGTGGCTGCCGTACCATCCGGATTCGGGCAAGGCAAAGCCGGCAGACGGGCCGCCGGCGACGAAGGCGCCGGACTGAAGCGGCGACGTCCGCCCGCCGCGCGGAGGGGGTACCGGTGCCGTGGGTGTCGTGAAAGCCGAACCAAAGTTTCGCCGTGAAGCGCCCGAAGTACGGCGCGAGTCCCTCATCGAGGCCACGCTGCAGTGTCTGCGCGAGTACGGCCACGACGGGGTCTCGGTGCGCCGCATCAGCGCGCAGGCCGGCGTGTCCGTGGGCCTCATCAGTCACCACTTTCCGGGTAAGGCGAGCCTCGTCGCCGCGGCCTACGACGCGCTCGCCACCTCGCTCCTGAAGTCGATCCGGCAGCACGCGTTTGACGGTGACGCGGATCCCCGCCAGCGGCTGCACAGGTTCTTCGTCGCCTCCTTCGCACCGGACAAGATCGATCCGCAGCTCTTCCAGGTGTGGCTCGTGTTCTGGAGCATGGTGGCCCACTCGGCGGACATGATCCGGGTGCACGAACGCACCAACAGCGAGTACCGCGCCGTGGTCGAGGGGCTGCTGCGGGAACTGCACGACGTGGCCGACATTCCGGACTTTGACCTGCGACTCGCGGCGGTCGGCCTGTCCGCGCTGCTCGACGGCTTCTGGATCGAGTCCAGCCTGCGCACCAAGGCGTTTGACGCGAACGAGGCGATCGCGATCTGTGATGACTGGGTCGCCGCGCTGTGTGCCGGCAGCTTCACGCGCCTGCGCCGCGGCAGCGGGACGGCCGGCGGCTGACGAACGCCCCTCGGCGCCGCACCGCGCCTTGACGCTGCGGCAACGCTTGTAATACAACCGTTCAATAGCGTCGCCACCGCAGATACTGCGACGCAGCAAGACGCGAGGGGCGTCGGCTGCCGCCGCACAGGTTTTCTCCATGCGCCATGACCCGCGCCCCGGACAACGGATGTCCCGACCACCCACCGTGACGGTGCGGCTGTGGCTGGCGCTGACCGGCATGGCACTGGCGTCCGTGGCCGCCGCCGCCGTGCCGCCCGTGCACACCGTCGGCGAGGCGTCCCTGAGCCTGTGCGGGCCGGGTCCGCGGTACTGCGGGACGGTCACGCGGGCACTCGACCCCACCGGCGCCGTACCGGGGCGGCTCGCGATCGGCTTCGAGTATTACCCGCATCGCTCGAGCGGCGCCCGGCGCGGCGTCCTGGTCGCGACCGAGGGCGGTCCGGGGTTC
>CAITAM010000473.1 GCA_903890265.1 uncultured Pseudomonadota bacterium
AATTCCTGCGTGTAGAAAAGCAGCAGATCGGACGCCAGCCGGCCGATGTCCGACAGCAGCAGCGTCACTTCGAAGAGGAGCGACGCTTCCGCCTTGCCGCGGGACAACTGCACGGCCGTGACCGGGTCGTGGACGGCGGCAAAGCCGAGCAGCCGCGCCGACAGGTCCCGATCAAGGGTGAGGCCCGGCGTGCCGTAGCCCGCCGCCGATCCCAGCGGATTGCGGTCGATCCTGCGCAGGCATCCCAGCAGCCCGAGCCGGTCGTCCTCCAGTTCCGCCGCATAGCCACGGGTCCAGAGGTCCACTGACGAGGGCATCGCCTGCTGCATGTGGGTGTAACCGGGTAGCGCGACGCGGCCCTGGGCCACTGCCAGGTCGGACAGCGCCTCCACGGCCGTACTCACGCCGCTGGCCAGCACGGCGACCGCGTCCTTGAGGTACAGGCGCAGCGCCGCGAGCACCTGATCGTTGCGCGATCGCCCAAGGTGAATGCGCGCACCCGCCTCCGGCAGCCGCGCCGTGAGGCGCGCCTCGAGGGCCGTCTGGCCATCTTCCTCGGCAAGCGTCACCTTCCAGTGGCCGCCGGAATGTTCCGCACCGATCTCGCGGAGCGCGGACTCGATGGCATCGGCGTCGCTCGCGCTCAGGAAGCCGCCGGCCTCGAGAGTCCGTGCGTGCGCGATCGACGCGCGCACGTCGTAGGCGACAAGGCGGTCGTCGAGGGCATGGTCCTCTCCTGCCGTGAAGGCAAGGACCGCGGCGTCGAGGGCGGCCCCTTTGTCCCACAGCCGGCTCATGGGCTTGCGGCGGCACTCTCCGCCGCCGTCAGCGCCTTGACGTCAGCGACGATCAGCGTACCGGTGCCCTCGTTGGTGAACACTTCCGCCAGCAGCGCGTCCGCGGACGTGTACGAGATCACGTGCACCCGGCGCACGCCGCCACGAATCGCGCGCTCGATCGCCGCGCTCTTCGGCAGCATGCCGTCGGCGAAGCTGCCGGCGTCGGCGAGCCGCTTCAGTCCCGGCAAATCGGTGTAGGAGACGTGTGACGTCGGGTCGGCGAGCGACTCGAAGATGCCCGCGGCCCCCGTGCAGAGAATGAGTTTCTCGGCCCCGAGCGCCGCGCCGATGGCAGCCGCCACTGTATCGGCATTGATGTTGAGCGGCGTCCCGTCGCTCGTCGCCGACAGCGGACTCACCACCGGAATGTGGCCCGCATCGAGCAGCTCGCTGAGCAGCGTCGTGTCGACCGAGACGATGTCGCCGACAAAGCCGTAGTCCACCTCGACGCCGTCGGCGGTGCGCACGGGCTTGCGCTTTTCCGCCACTACGAGATTCGCGCTGAGGCCCGAGACGCCGACCGCACTCAGCCCGAGCTTGCGAAACAGGCCGAGCAGCTGGGTATTCAGCGTGCCGTTCAGCACCATCACGCTGACGGAGGCCGTCTTCTCGTCGGTGATGCGCCGGCCTTCGATCAGCTTTGGCTCCACACCCAGCGCGGCCTGGGTGGCGGACAGCTGGGGGCCGCCACCGTGGACCAGGACCACGCGCACGCCCACCTGGTGCAGGATGGCAACCTGCTCCATGAACGCCTCGGTGGCGAGCGGATCGCCGAACAGGGCCCCACCGACCTTGACGACGAAAACCTGGCCTTTGTAGAGGCGGATGTAAGGGGCGGCATTGCGCAGGGCGCGTACGGCAACGGCAGTGTCAGGTCGGAAGTTCATAACGGGTTCCCGTGGTTGTTCGGCATCCGGACGCGCGGTTGCGTCCTCGCTCAGCCTCGAAGCAGACGGTAGAGGACCGCCATCTGCGTCCATAGTCGGTTGTTGGCCTCGGTGAGAACCACGCTGCGCCCGCCGTCCAGCACGGCGTCGGCGACGGCCACGTTGCGCCGGACCGGGAGGCAGTGCATGAAACGGCAGTCGGCCGCGCTGCCGGCGAAC
>CAITAM010000474.1 GCA_903890265.1 uncultured Pseudomonadota bacterium
CGAGCGTCGGCACGGCCGCGACACCGCTGGTCGGTGTCGGCGAGCCCGGCTTCGTGACGGTCAATGCCCAGACGCTGAACTGCGGTCCGGTACCCGCGGGGCATTCGGCGCCGTGTGGCAACGGCACGCTGGTCCTCACCGCCAACGGCGGCCCCGTCACCCTGACCGCGCAGCCCTTCCAGCTCGCGGATGCGCGCGATTTCTCGGTCGTGAACGGCGGCTGCGCGCCGGGCATCACCCTCAACGCCGGCCAGTCGTGCACCACCGGCCCCATCACCTTCTCGCCCGCGACGTCCGGCAACGTCGCGGCACCGCTCTACGTCCAGGCCACCTACAGCGGTGCTATCGTGTGGCTGAGCGCATCCGCAACGGCCGGAACGACCCATGAAGACGTGCGCACGCCGGACGAAGCGGGCGAGCGGCTGGCCGGCGAGCACACCCGGCGCTAGGCGCGGTCGTGCTGGTCACGGCAGCGGCGGGCTGCCGCCCGTCCGGTCGGGAGCACCGGCAACGGGTGGTGGTGATCGACCGGAGCCCGGCGCCGGTCGACGGTCCGGGGACGGTGGAGGACGACATGCGCGTCAGTGACGGACGTCCGGCACAGACGGTCGCCGGTGACGCGCCGCAGCCGAGGGGCGCGACCGGCCTTACGTTGCGGGACCTCCTGCTCGCCTCGCCGCGCTGGGTGGGTACGGCCATCGTGACGCTGCTCAGCGTGATCGTCTCGGTCACGCTGGCCTTCGTTGCCGCCGGAACGCTGTTACCCGAGCCGCATTACCCGGTCGCGCTGTCCATTGCCGCGGTCATCCCGCTGCTCGTCGCCACACCGATATCCTGGTTTCTGATCGGGCTCTATCACGAACTCGACGCCGCGCGGGCAGAAGCGCAGCGCACCGCGCGAACCGACCTGCTGACGGGCGCCCTCAACCGGCGCCGATTCGTGGAACTCGCAGAACGCGAACTGGCGCGGGCCACGATCGACGGCACGGCCGTGTCGCTCATCCTCCTCGACATCGACAATTTCAAGCGGATCAACGATCGCTACGGCCACCGGGTCGGTGACGACGTGCTGCGCCACGTGGCACAGGCCTGCGCCGCCACGCTCCGTCCCGGGGACCATCTCGCGCGGTGGGGCGGTGAGGAGTTCGTCGCGCTCCTGCCGCGGGTGGGCCTGGCCGACGCAGTCAATCTCGCCAACCGGCTACGCCTCGCGGTCAGCGACTGCACGTACCTCGGTCTCGAGGAGCCGATCTCGATCAGTGCGAGCCTCGGCGTCTCGTCGACGGATCTCGGCACGCGCGCGCTCGACCGACTGACCGTGCTCGCCGATCACGCGATGTACGAGGTGAAGCGGCAGGGCAAGGACGGCGTCCGCGCCGCGGCCGCGGTCGCGCCCGGCGCCTGACGGGACCGACGGGCGCGCCGGACGCGCCCGTCGTCCGCTGCGCCTTACTTGGCGCTGTCCTTAACGCACTTATTGACGAAGCTCGTCTGTGCCGCGCCGTGCAGATTCTTGTCGGCGGCCTTCGCCTTGCAGCTGTCCGCGGCACTGGCGGCGGCGGAATCCTTCTCGCACTTCTTGATGAAACTCGTCTCCGCCGCCCCGTGCAGGTTCTTGGCGGTCGCCTTGGCCTGGCAGTCACCGTCCGCGCGGGCGATTCCCGCGGCGAGCGACGAGGCAACGATGGCAGCAATGAACAATGTCTTCACGGGCGGATCCTCCGGACACAAGTGGTAAAACCCCGGGGGCATTGAACCAGACCCCCACCGGGGCGCCAAGACCCGTCACCCCGGACGGGCGACCGACGGACCGGACCGCGGGACACGACCCCGTCAGGCAACGTACAGTTCGGCCATGCAGCGACGCGACGCGAGATCTGCCCGGGGCGTGCCGGAGGGCTGCACGGTGCTCGGGATCGATGCCGCCTGGACCGTCACGCAGCCGAGCGGGGTGGCGCTGGTCGAGGTCGTCGACGGGCGCTGGTCCTGCCGCGCGCTGGCACCGAGTTACGCGCAATTCATCGGCCTCGCGCGCGGGATCCCGGTCGACTGGTCCGGCACGCCCCGTGGCAGCACACCGGCGGTGGCCGACCTTGTTCGCGCGGCCGAGCAGCTGTCGCTCAGGCGCCAGCCCGTGCACCTCGTCGCGATCGACATGCCGCTGTCACTGACAGCGCTCACCGGACGGCGAGCGGCCGATCGTGCCGTGACGAGCCAGTTCGCACGACGCTACTGCGGCACCCACTCGCCGACCCTCGACCGACCCGGTGAATGGGGTGCGACCCTGACACGGTCCTTCGTCGCCGCCGGCTACCCGCTTGCCACCCGGGCGGCGGACCTCGACGGGGGACGGCACCTGCTCGAGGTCTACCCGCACCCGGCACTCCTCGCACTGCTGAACGTGCCCCTGCGCTTCGAATACAAGACGTCGCGCAGCGGCCGCTTCTGGCCCGAGGCGTCGGTGGCCGAGCGGGTCCGGCGGCTGCTCGAGGCCTTTCGGACGATCGAGGTGGCGCTGCGCCAGCGGCTCGGACCGACGTCGCTGCCACTGCCAAAGTCCACGCCCGGGATCACGCTCAGCGGTCTCAAGCGCTACGAGGACGCGCTGGATGCGCTCGTCTGCTGCTGGATCGGGACCGAGTGCCTGGCACGCCGCTTCGTGCCCTACGGCGACGCGACCGGCGCCATCTGGTGCCCGCCGGAGAGCGCGCTGCCACCGCCGGTCGGGCGCGGCGCGGCGGCGACGGCCGGCGCCTGAGCCGCGGAACCAACGTCCGCCCGGGCTGTCACACTGGCGGAGTGCGATCCGAACAGCAGCCGACGACGATGACAGACACGCCGCGATCCGCGCTCGCGTGGCGCGGCCTTGCCCGGGCGCTGCTGCTGGCCGCCGTCCTGCCGGCGGCGGCGGCGCCCATGGCACTGGCAGCGGCCACGACGTCGGCGAGCGCGGTGGCCGCACCCCGTGACGGCGAACCGAGCCGGGCACTCAAGGACAAGATCAGCCGTGCCGTCACGGCGCTCGACAGGAACGACTACGTTCGCGCCGACGCGGCATTCGCGACGGCACTGGCCGACGAGGGCTGGCCGGCACTCGACTCCGCGGCAAGGCGCGCGGTCTTGAACGGCGCGGCGGTCGCGGCCGCCGCGACCGGCAACGCGTCGCGCGCGATCGCGCTCAGCCGCGAAGCCACCGCGTTCGCGGACAGCGGTGCCGAGGACTGGATCGCGCGCTTCGCGGTGGCCGTCGGCGTGCAGGATGCGGCCGATGCACGGCTCGACCTGACGACCATCGCAGGACGCTACGCCCCGGCCCTCGCGGAGCTGGAGCCCGCGCAGGTGGTGCGGGTGCTGGGCGAGGCACGCGCGTCACCGGAGCCGGGCGCCTACGTCGCGCTCACCGACAGCCTGCACCGGGCCCGCTACGTTCCCGGCGATGGCGCTTCGGTGGACTTCGCGTGGCGCGACCTCGCCCTTGACTACCTGCAGCGCGGCGACCTGCCGGCCGCCGCGGCCGTCCTTGCCGACATCCAGTCGCCCCACGACCTCATCATGGTCGCGACGGATCGGCGTTTCGCGCCGCTGCACGGCGCAAAGACCACCCCGGCCGCGGTTGGCGCGGCGGCGGCGGCGCTCGCGGCGCGGTACGAGGCGGACGTCCGGGCCCACCCGCGGTCCCTCGCCGCGGTCACGGCGCTCAGCCGTGCCTGGCTCGACGTCGGCCGCAACGAGGACGTGCTGGCACTGACGTCGCAGACCGTCGCGCGGGGCCGGAGCGGCTACCTGGACGGCGACGTGCGTTTCGTCTGGGTCGTCGATTACCGCTGCCAGGCGCTCGCGCGACTCGGCCGGGCGGACGAGGCGATGCAGTGCCGCAACGAGGCCGTGGCCGTCGCTGACGACGGCGCTGCGAAAAACAGCGAGCGCCTCGCCCTCGCCGCCCTCTACAACTCCCTCGGACGCGCCAACGAGGCACGGGCCGCGCTTGCCACGGTCGATGCGGCGAAGGAATCGGCGGACGGCCGTACCGACATCGCGCTCAATCACCTGCGGGCCGCTTGCCGGCTCGGCGATCTCAAAGGGGTTGCGGCTGCGCTCGAGCAGCTGAAGGCCACGGCGCCGGCCCCGCCTGCCGCGCTGATCGAGGGCTACCTGCTCGCCGGAGAGCCCGACCGGGCCGCCGGCGTCCTGATCGCCCTGCTCAAGGATCCCCGGTCGCGGCCGGCGGCGCTGCTTGAGATACAGGAATTCGACGGCGCGCCCGAGGGCCCGCTGGACCGCGAGACCGCGGCCCGCCGTACCGCGCTGGTTGCCCGTGCGGACGTCACTGCCGCGCTGGCACCCCTCGGCACCGTCCGCCGGTACCCGATCCGCCGGCGGGACTGAACGCCGCCCGCGAGTCGGCGACGAGCAGTCCGCCTCCGCCGCGAGCTAGGGAAGCTCTGCACAGGCGGTCGCCGATGCAGGACTCGAGTGATTGAACGAACGTGATTTCATGATTTTCGGTCGGCAGATCGAGTTCGGCGGCTCAGGATCGGTCGATTTCGACCGATCTTCGTGCTGTTCCGGATCCGCATCGACACGTCTCCTATGCCGGCATCAATCGTCGTCGGACGAGGTACAGGTTGGCGAGTGCAAAGGCGGCAAAC
>CAITAM010000475.1 GCA_903890265.1 uncultured Pseudomonadota bacterium
CGGATACGCCGTCTGCACCGCCGCCGCCAGCTCCGGCCATGGAATGATCTTGTCCATGTCCGCCAGGAACTGCGCTCGGCGCGTCGTCTTCCCGTACTTCTCAAATCCCGTCAACGTCGGCTGCTTCATCGTCACGCTCGCACGTACCCGAATGCTCAGTAAGACACTACAGGTAAATCAGAGTTTCCTTAGATGAGGCGCGTACGACCCGTGAGGAGTTCCTGCATCATCGCCTGCTTGAGCGCGCGGGTCTTGTCGCGGCGGGCTTCAAGCGCATACATTTCGTTGTCAATGTCGGACAGAACAGTTGCGATGGCAATTTGCTCGTCGAATGGGGGCAAGGAGACCTCGATCGCGAAGACATTGCGTGTCGACAGCTCAAGAAATGTGGAACCAAAAGCGCGTTCTATCATCTCGCTCTTCATTGTTAGCAGTTTGTAGTAAAGAAACTCATTGCTGGTTCCTGATCGGCACACCAGAGACTTGAATCCCTGATTCGTGCAGACGGGGACTCCAGCAATCTTGACCTCGCCGATCGTCGCTCGGCTGCACAGCAGCAAAGCACCGACGGGCAGCATGGTCGCACCGCTGTTGTTGAGGCCAGCTCGGGAGATGCTGCGCTCGGTTTCGATCAGATATTTTCCAGCGAAACGCGTGATATCAGTGGGAGTGCACCAGCTGATATCGCCATTCCAATACGACGACTCATTCGTTTTCGGCGTCCCCCCGCTGATGATTTCCGTCAACTCGCCCAGCTGAGTCAAACGCCAGTTCTCTTGAAACCCCGGGAGCCGAGTCTTTCCGGTGAGCAGCTGCTGCATTGCGTTCTGCTTGAGGTCGCCCATCTTTTCGAGGTGTTCCTCAACGCGCGCAGCGGCTTTCATCACCTCGTCGGTAAGTTGTGGTAGCGGCGTGGCGTAGCGCTCCGCGAGTTCGCGAATGCGACCGGTGAGGGTCTGCGAAACGCGCTCCAGCTCACCCTGCACAGTCGCCGCGAGGCTCGCCATCCACTTGTCCACTATGGCCAGTGCCTTAATGTCGGCGTTGGTGAGCGTGGAATATTTGTTGTAGGCGAGTTTGTCGAGGGCAGCCTCGTGCTCTTTCACCGCGCGCTTGAGTGAGGACTCGCTTTCGGACAGCTCGAGCCAGCGCTTGAGGACGGCCACCTCCTCCTTCGCTTCCTGGTCGCTCTTGATTTCCTTCAGCCGGGAGTTCACTTCGCCCTTGGCGATCTTGTCGAGTGCGCCAAGGCAACCCTCCTCGCCGCCATTCTCCTCTTCCAGCGCTGCGATGCCCGCGGTGGCCTCTTCGAGTTCCGCATTTGCCTTGTCGAGGGCTTGCTGCGCATCGGCAAAGTAGTGCGCGACGATTAGGGACTTGGGAATCAGCTCGCAGGTCCAGCCCTTGTCCTTCGTCTTGCCCTTCTTGTCCGTCTCAAGAACTCGGGACGTCTTCGCTACCCAGCCGTCGGCCGCTATCAGATAAGTATCGTCCTGGAGGGTCTCTGCCCAGTAGTCCATCAAGTGCTGGTAGACAGCATAGGCGTCGAGCAGGGGCGCCTCGCGGAAGACAACGAGCAGGTCCTCGGCAATGCGTTTGATGAGTTCTTTCGGATGCCCGCCCTTGTCGAACGCCGTGAGCTGTTGGGCGGCGGTCGCACGCCATTCGGCGAAGCGATGGGTCGCGGTTTGATTGAAGGCCGTGAACTCGGGGTGGCAAAGGATTGCAGCTCGCACCTCGGAGAGCGGCAGCTTCAGTCGCACATAGCCGGGACGGCCGGCAGACTCGAACAGTACGGCACGCAGGCTAGGGAGCACCTTCCAGTAGTCGGCCAGCGCCTCAATGTCGCGCTCGGGGATGCCGCCACGCAGATGACCGTCGATGTCCTGCAGGTCTTCGGGTTCGGTGGTGTCAATGTAACGAGGCAGGTTGAGGTTGTAATCGTTCTTGGGGTTCGCAATCTCATCGAGAGGCACGAGCCGCGAGTAGCGCGGCA
>CAITAM010000476.1 GCA_903890265.1 uncultured Pseudomonadota bacterium
GCCCCGACCTGCCGCCGTCGCCGGTCGGGTCCGATACCGACGACGAACTCCCGACGCCCGACGTCGCCGTGCCGGCGCCGTCAGTTCGCTGGCGGCGGTTCCTCGTCTCGTCGCTGGTGCTGCTCGGGGCGCTCACCAGCCTCGCCTCGCTGGTGCTGCTGGCCAGCACGGCGCAGGACGCGCGCCTGTTCGATCGCCTGCAGTCCGGCCTGCTGCTCATCAACGTCGCAAGCGTCGTCGTGCTGACCGCGATGATCGGTCGCAAGCTGCACGAACTCGTCAGGGACTGGCGGGCCCACGTCCCGGGTTCGCGCATGAAGGCGCGCGCGGTCCTCGTCTTCAGCGTGCTGGCGCTGGCACCGGTACTGCTCGTCTACTCATTCTCGCTGAATGCCATCAACCGCAGTATCGACAGCTGGTTCGACGTCGATATCCGGCGCGGCCTCGACGACGCCCTCTCGCTGTCGCGTGCGGCACTCAGCCTGCGGACCCGGGAGCTCCTCACCCGCACGACGACGGTAGCGAGCGAGCTCCGGGCGCTGCGCGATGACGAGCTCGTCGCCGACCTCGAGCACTACCGCCGCCTGTCAGCGGCAACCCAGTTCATGGTGGTCGGCGACGGCAGCCGCATCGTTGCCGCCAGCATCGACATCCATTCCGGCGCGTTGCCGGCCCTGCCCTCGGAGGAGGCGCTGCTGCAGGCACGCCGTGGCCAGCCCTACGTGAGCCTCGATCCGGCGGCGTCCGGCGGCTACGTGCTGCTGACGGTCGCTCCCATCGGGCTGTCGTCCGGCGCCGGCAGCCGGCTGCTGGTGGCGATCTACACCGTCCCGGAACAGCTTGCCGAACTCGGCAACGACGTGCAGCGGACCTACGCCCGCTACGGACAGCGCGTCTACCAGCGGCCGATCCTGAAGACCTCGTTCGTGCTCACACTGACGATCGTCCTGCTGCTGTCGGCACTCGGGGCGGTGTACGGCGCGTTTTTCTGGGCCACCCGCCTCGTGCAGCCGGTGCAGGACCTGATTACCGGCACGCGCGCCGTCGCGAAGGGCAACTACGACACGCGAATCAAGCTTCCGTCCCGCGACGAGATGGGCTTCCTCGTCCGGTCGTTCAACGACATGACCAAGCGCCTCGCCCGCGCGCGAATCGAAACCGACGAATCGCGGGCCGAGGTTGAGCGCCAGCGGGCAAGCCTCGCGGTGATCCTCGCCCGTCTGTCGACCGGTGTCATCTCGCTCGAGCCCGATCTTCGCGTTCGCACGGCGAACCCCGCGGCGAGCAGTATCCTCGGCGAACGCGTCGATGCCTATGTCGGGCGGGCGATGCAGGAGGCGGGTGCGGACAGCCCGGTCCTCGACCAGTTTTTTGCCGCCTGCCAGCGCCACTTCGATGCGGGCCACGTGGAGTGGCGGGAACAGCTGCAGATCAAGACCGACTCCGGCCGCCGGGAGCTCACCGTGGCCTGCACCGCGCTGCCGGGCGAGGCCGGCGCCCGCAGCGGACTCGTGATCGTGTTCGACGACATCACCGCGCTGCTGCAGGCGCAGCGCGATGCCGCCTGGGGCGAGGTCGCGCGCCGCCTCGCACACGAGATCAAGAACCCGCTGACGCCGATCCAGCTGTCCGCGGAGCGGATGCGCAAGAAGTTTCTTGGCTCAATGAACGAAAAAGACGCGGAAATCCTCGAGCGAGCGACGGGTACGATCGTGCAGCAGGTCGAGGCTATGAAGCAGATGGTCAACGCGTTCAGTGAATACGCGCGTGCGCCGACGGTGCAGCTGACGCGATTCGACGCGAATCAGCTCTGCAGCGAGGTGGTCGAGCTTTACCGCGGCCACGATCCGCACGTCTCGATACGCCTCGAAGCCGATCCCGTGCTCGCGACCATCGAAGCGGACCGCGGGCGGATCCGGCAGATTCTCAATAACCTGCTGACGAACGCCTTCGAGGCGCTCGAATCGACGGCGGGTGCCGAGGTTGTCGTGGCCACCGGTATGGAAACGGCGGGCGATCAGCCGATGTTTCTGCTCACGGTGAGGGATAATGGCCCCGGTTTCGAGACGTCGATCGTTGACCGGATCTTCGATCCCTACGTCACCAGCAAGCCGAAGGGCACGGGCCTTGGTCTTGCGATCGTCAAGAAAATTGTCGAGGAGCACGGTGGCAGGATCGACGCGGAGAACGTAGCCTCGGGTGGTGCCCGGGTGCGGATCGCGCTGCCGGTCGATGCGGTCAGCCGCACGAACCTGGCAGTTCAGGACCGACGCAGGGGTGAGCAAAGGAGGGAGCGCGCATGAGCGCACCACGAATTCTGGTGGTAGACGACGAGGCTGGCATCCGCGCCACGCTGAAGGAAGTCCTCTCCGACGAGGGCTACGATGTCGATGTGGCCAGTGACGCCGCCGAGGGACGCACGGCACGCCTGAGGGCGGCGCCCGATCTCGTGCTGCTGGACATCTGGATGCCCGATACGGATGGCATCACGTTGCTCAGGGAGTGGTCGGCGCAGGGTCCGCTGCCCTGTCCGGTCGTCATGATGTCGGGTCACGGCACGGTGGAGACGGCGGTCGAGGCGACGCGACTGGGCGCGTTCGATTTCATCGAAAAGCCGCTGTCGCTGGCGAAGCTGCTCAAGGTCGTTGAGGCAGCGCTGGCGGCCGGCCGCAAGGCCCGCCAGAGCAGCCGCGCGCTGGTTCCGCCGCTCCTCGTGCCGGTAGGCAAGAGCCGGGTGATGCAGCAGCTGCGCGACCAGCTGGCACAAATTGCCAGCCGCGACGCCTCACTCCTCTTGGTCGGCGAGTCGGGTACCGGGCGCGCCGCACTTGCGCGCTACGTCCACAGTATCAGTCCGCGCGCGGATCGCGGCTTCGTCGTGGTCCACGCGAGCGGTCTCGATGAGGAGAGCGCCGCCGTCCGTCTGCGCGGCAGCGAGCGCGACGGTCGCGTTGAGCCCGGCGCGTACGAGCAGGCCGAGGGCGGCGTGCTGTTCATCAGTGGCCTTGAGGACCTGTCGCCAGCCGTGCAGCGCATCCTGGCCGCCGACCTGACTGCCGGCAGATACCGCCGCGTCGGGGCCGACACGGACCGGTCGCTGTCGGTCCGCCTGATGAGTTCCGCCCGGCCGGGCTTCGATGGCGCGGGCGACGAGCCGTTCCGTCCGGACCTGATCGCGCAGCTGGGTGTCATCACCGTCGCCGTGCCGTCGCTCAGGGATTACGCGGAAGACGTGCCGGAGCTGCTGCGCTACTACGTCGATCGCCTCGTCGACGAGGAGCGCTTGCCGCTGCGCCGGTTCGGCGTCGCCGCGCAGAACCGCCTGCGGCACTACCCCTGGCCCGGTAACGTCAGCGAACTCAGGAATCTCGTGCTGCGCCTCCTGGCCATGGGCGGTGAGGAAGAGATCGTGCTCGAGGAGATCGAGCGCGAACTCCCGAGTCGCGCGCCGCAGAACGAGCCGCTGGTAAAGCAGGACCTGCTGGCACTGCCGCTGCGCGAGGCGCGTGAGGCGTTCGAGCGGGCCTACCTGCAGCAGCAGCTGCAGCTTTGCAACGGCAAGGTGGGTGCGCTCGCCAAGCGCGTCGGCATGGAGCGCACGCATCTCTATCGCAAGCTTCGTTCGCTCGGCGTGGACTGCCGCCACGGCACGGACGACTGAGACGTCAGTCGCCGACCCGGATCACCAGTGCGTCGACGTCGGCTTCCCGAAGCCGGGTCCGCAGGCGGTTGAGCTCATCGAGGCTTGATATCGGCCCGATGCGGACGCGATGCCAGGTGTCGGTGTCGACCGATACTTTCTGCACCTTGGATTCGACGCCGGCCAGCGCGAGCTGGGCGCGGACCCGGTCCGCGTCCGCGAAGTTGCGATAAGAGCCGGCCTGCAGGATGTAGCTGCCCGGCCGGGTCTCCGGGACCGGCTTCAGGTCCCGGCGGACGTCCTTGTCGCGTTCGGGGATGACGACCTCGTACGACTTCAGTTTGTCGTAGAAGGTGTATTCGCTGCCGGTGACGGGCTCCTTGTCGCTGGCACTCGCTTCCTCGCGGGCCGAAAGCGGTGCAGCGTTCTTGGCGCGTGCCACTGCTTCGGGCGCGGGCCGCGACTTGAACTTCCACACGCCCGCGGCCACGGCGAGCCCGATGCCGAGCCCGAGCACAAGGCCCGTCCAGCCGGAGAATCCGGGGCCCTGGCTTCGTGCGCGGGGCGCACCGCGGGCCCGGTAGGCGTGTCCGCGCGCAGGACCGCGTGCGCTCACATGCTCTCCGGTGCGCTCACGCCGAGCAGCCTGAGACCGTTGGCCAGCACCTGGCAGGCGCCGCGTACGAGGCACAGCCGGGCATTGCGGACCGCGGGATCGTCGACGATGAAGCGCGCCGCGGCGGCCTCGTTGCCTGCGTTGTACGCCGCATGGAACTCGGTCGCGAGATCGCGCAGGTACGTCACCATCATGTGCGGTGCCCGGGCGATGGCGGCACTGCGGAGCACTTCCGGGAAGCGGGTCATCTGTGACAGCAGGCGCCGCTCATGGGCGCCGCGCAGCTGCCCGAGCGACTGGCGGCCGAGTGGCTCGTCGAACGGCAAGCCGCGATCGGCGAGTTGGCGGAAGACGCTCTGGCCGCGGGCATAGGCGTACTGCACGTAATAGACGGGGTTCTCGGCCGAGCGCGACTTGGCGAGCTCAAGATCGAAGTCGAGCGGCTGCTCCTGGCTGCGCATGAGGTAGAAGAACCGGCAGGCATCGCTGCCGACCTCGGTGCGCAGCTGTTCCAGGGTGACGAACTGGCCCTCCCGCTTGCCCATCGGCACGCGCTCGGTGCCCCGGAACAGGTTCACGAACTGGATCAGCGTCACCTCCAGGCTGTCGCCCGGCTCGCCCATGGCCTCGAGACCCGCCCTGACGCGCGCCACGTAGCCGTGGTGGTCCGCGCCGAGCACGTCCAGCAGGCGCTCGAAGCCACGTTCGCGCTTGTCGAGGTGGTAGGCAATGTCGGACGCGAAGTAGGTCTTCGCGCCGTTTTCGCGGATCACGACCCGGTCCTTCTCATCGCCGAACTCGGTCGCCCGAAACCAGGTCGCGCCGTCCTTCTCGTAAAGGCGGCCCTGGCTGCGCAGGCGTGCGAGCGAGCGGTCGATCGCGCCGTTCGTGGCCAGCGACCGCTCCGAGAAGAAGGTCTCGAACTCGACGCCGAAATCCGCGAGCCCCTGGCGGATGCTGTCGGTCATCCGCTTCAGGGACAGCTCAAGGACCTTGTCGTAGCCGTCGGCGCCGATCTGCTCGCGCATGCGCGCGATCAGTGCGTCAACGTGCAGTTCCTTGTCGCCACCGGCGGGCTCGTCCGGCGTGACCCCGGCGAACACGGCGGCCGCATCGGCAACAAGGCCGGTGCCGTACGCATCCGTCAGGGCCGTGGCGAGCTCGCGAACGTAGTCACCGCGGTAGCCGTTCGAGGGGAAGGGCAGCGTCTGGCCATGGAGCTCGAGGTAGCGCAGCCAGGCCGACAAGGTCAGGATGTCGACCTGCCGGCCCGCGTCATTCACGTAGTACTCGCGGCTGACGGCATGCCCGGTTGCGCTCAGCAGCGCGGCCAGCGTCGCGCCGTAGGCCGCCTGGCGGCCGTGGCCGACGTGCAGAGGCCCGGTCGGGTTGGCTGACACGAACTCGACCAGCACGCGCTCGCCACGGCCGACGTCCGAGCGGCCGTAGGCATCGCCTTCGTCGAGGACGCGGACGAGTTCGTTGGCGAAGGATTCGTCGGTCAGGTGGAAGTTGATGAAACCCGGGCCGGCGAGTTCGGCGCGCGCCACCAGCGTATTTGCCGGCAGTGCGGCGATGATCGCCTCGGCGAGCTGGCGCGGATTCTGGCGCGCGGCCTTCGCATGACGCATCGCGACGTTCGTGGCGTAATCACCGTGAGCGGCGTCGCGGGTTCGCTCAAGCTCAATGGGCTGGCTGCGAAGCGCGGCCGGAAGCTGCTCTTCGGGCAGGGCATCAAGGGCGTGGCGAAGCAGGGTCTCGAGCGCGTTTTTCAAGGCGATACAGCCGGTTGTAGAGCGGACCCTCGAGTTTACCGGAAGCCCTGCTGCTGCGTGTAGCCGCCCATCAGGTCACCTCGAGTGGATCGACATCGATGCTCCAGCGCACCTTGCGCGCCAGCGGGCTCGCCTCAATCCACGGCAGCCACTGGCGAAGGAGTTCGTGCAGCAGGGGCCGCGTGCCGGCGCGCACCAGCACCTGGGCGCGGTAGCGTCCGGCGCGCCGCTCCATGGCGGCCGGCGCCGGTCCGAGGAGTTCCAGCCCGCGTGGCGGGCGGCCGGCTGCGGTCACGGCACCCGCCAGGAACGCCTGCGCGTCGGCCGCGGCGCTCGCCTCGGCGCGTAACAGCGCCAGGTGCGAGTAGGGCGGCCAGCGCGCCGCCTCGCGCTCGGCCAGCGCCGCGGTTGCAAAGGCGTCATAGCCGCCATCCAGCAGCTGCCGCAGCAGCGGGTGTTCCGGGCAGGACGTCTGGATGAGGACTTCGCCCGGCCGCGATGCCCGCCCGGCCCGGCCGGCGACCTGAATGATGCTCTGCGCGAGACGCTCCGCCGCGCGGAAATCGAGCCCGAACAGGCCCTGATCGGCATTGAGAACCACGACCAACGTGACGTCCGGAAAGTCATGGCCCTTGGCCAGCATCTGGGTCCCGACGAGGATGCGTGCCTCACCGCTGCGCACCCGGGCCAGCGCGACGTCGAACTCGGCGGCTGAGCGAACCGTGTCGCGATCGATGCGTACCCGCTGGACGCCCGGGAACAGGTCGCTCAGGGTGTCGTCGATCCGCTCCGTGCCCTGGCCGACCGGCAGCAGCTCGGTCTCGCACTGCGGGCAGGCGAAGGGGATCGGCCCGCTCGCCCCGCAATGGTGGCAGACGAGGCGCCGGCTGCCGCCATGCACCGTGAGGCGCGCATCGCACTGGCTGCAGGGCGCCGTCCAGGCGCAGCCAGGGCAGTAGAGCGTCGGCGCGAAGCCCCGACGGTTCAGGTACAGGAGTACCTGCCCGCCGGCGTCGAGGTGGCGCGCAACCGCGGCGACCGAGGGCGCCGCGAGGCCGTGGTGCGAGGGGTGCATACGAAGGTCAACCAGTGCCGTCGCGGGCTTCCCGGCACCGCCGGCCCGGCTTGGCAGATCAAGCCGGCGGTAACGACCGGCCGCGACGTTCGCGAGGGTCTCAAGCGCCGGCGTCGCCGAGCCCAGCACCACCGGAATCTGCAGGCGCCGTGCGCGCCAGACGGCGAGGTCGCGCGCGGAGTAACGGAAGCCTTCCTGCTGCTTGTAGGACGGGTCGTGCTCTTCGTCGACGACGATCAGGCCGAGGCGCGGCAGCGGCGCAAACACCGCCGAACGCGTGCCGATCACGACCGGTGCCGCGCCGCTGCGGGCCGCGCGCCAGTGCACCAGCCGTTCCGCGTCACCCATGCCCGAGTGCAGCACCGCGAGAGGGACGCCGAGGCGCTGCTGGAAGCGCGCGACGGACTGGGGGGTGAGGCCGATTTCCGGCACGAGCACGAGCGCCTGTTCGCCGCGCGCGAGCACCGGTGCGATCGCCTGCAGGTAAACCTCGGTCTTGCCGCTGCCGGTGACACCGTTGAGGAGGAACGGCGCGTAGCTGCCAAGCGCCGCGCCGATTGCCTCGACCGCGCGGGCCTGGTCGGC
>CAITAM010000477.1 GCA_903890265.1 uncultured Pseudomonadota bacterium
ACGCTGCCGAGCTGCACGTCGGCGCGGATGAGATCGCGCGTCGTGCCGGCGATCGGGCTCACGATCGCCGCATCCGTTCGGGCGAGGCGGTTCAGGAGGCTCGACTTGCCCGCATTCGGCCGCCCGGCGAGGACTACCGTGCGGCCCTGGGTGAGGCGCTGGCCACGCTCGGTCCGGTCGAGCAGCGCACGGGCATTGCGCACGAGCGCATCGAGTGCCTTGGCCTGCCGGTCGCTGCTACCCGGCGGCAGGTCCTCCTCGCTGAAATCAATCGAGGCCTCGAGCTCAACGCGCGCGGCGAGGAGCGCCGAGCACAGGGCGGCAACGTCACGCGAGAATTCGCCGGACAGCGAACGCAGGGCGGCCTGTGCCTGGGCGCGCGAGCCCGCGCTGATGAGATCGGCAACGGCCTCGGCCTGGGCGAGATCCAGCCGGCCGTTGAGGAACGCCCGGCGCGAGAACTCGCCGGCCTCGGCGTGACGCGCACCGGCCGCGACGGCCGCCCGCACGACCTGCGACGGCAGGTACGCGCCGCCGTGGACCTGCAGTTCAAGGACGTCGTCGCCGGTGTAGGACGCCGGCGCCGTGAAATAGAGCGCGAGCCCGCGGTCGATGGCCTCGCCGTTCTCGTCGACGACCGTCACAAGACGGGCCGCTCGCGGCGGCGGCAGGCCACCGATCAGGCGCGCGGCGACGGCCGGTACGGCCGGCCCCGAGATCCGCACGATGGCCACGCCCGCGCGGCCACCGGCGGTGGCGATGGCGACGATGGTGTCCGTGGCAGGCGACCCCATCGTCGTCGCGCTAGTGGCGGGCGCGGTGCGCGGTCTCCGCCTCGACGAGCTTGTTGATGCGCCACTGCTGCAGGATCGACAGGCCCGTGTTCGTGATCCAGTAGAGGACGAGGCCGGCCGGGAAGAAGGCCATGGTCGCCGTCATCACCACCGGCATGAAGGCGAAGATCTTCGCCTGCATGGGGTCGGGCGGCGCCGGGTTGAGCTTGAACTGCGCGTACATGCCAAGGCCCATGATGGCCGGCAGGATGAACAGCGGATCCCGTGACGACAGGTCCTGGATCCAGAGCATGAACGGCGCCTGGCGCATTTCGACCGACTCGAGCAGAACCCAGTAGAAGGCGATGAAGACCGGAATCTGCACCAGCATCGGCAGGCAGCCGAGCAGCGGATTGATCTTTTCCTTCTTGTAGAGCTCCATCATGTGCTTGCCGAGCTCTTCCCGGTTGTCCTTGTAGCGCTCCTGCAGATCCTTCATCCGCGGCTGCAGGTTGCGCATGCGCGCCATGGAGCGGCCGCTGGTCTCGGCCAGCTTGTAGAACAGGAGCTTGATGATGAAGGTCGAGAGAATGATCGCGAGCCCCCAGTTCCCGACCAGGCGGTGCACGGTCGACAGCAGCCAGAAGAGCGGCCGGGCAAGCAGCGTGAGATACACGCCGTAGTCGTTGGTGTAGGTCAGCGACGGGGCAACGGCCTCGAGCTCGGTCTTGAGTTTCGGACCCACGTAAAGCGTCGCATCGACCGAACCGCTGCTGCCGGGCGCGACGGTCGTGGGCGAGCCGACGGCGCTGAAGGCGTACTCGCCGTGCGAATAGTCAAAGGCGTACTGGAACGGCGCGTCGGCTTTCGGCACAAACACGGCGACGAAATGGTGCTGCATGGCCGCGGCCCAGCCGCCCTGCACGGGCGTCGCCGGCAGCGGTGAGTCGGCCGGCTTCTCGACGTTGATCTTCTGGTACTTCGCGCCCGAGTAGAAGGCCGGTCCGCGGTAGGCGTAGGTTTCCGGATTCCACATCGAGCGCGACACCGGCTCGTAGTGGCGGATCAGTTCACCGAACAGCGACGCGGTGAACGGGGCAGGCCCGTCGTTCCTGATGTCGTAGCGAACCTCGACGGCGTAATGGCCGCGGTGCAGGGTGAAGGTCTTCACCACGGTGACGCCGTTGGCCGTCCACGTGAACGGGATGGTCAGGGTGTCTGTACCGTCGGTCAGCAGGTACTCGGTAGCAGGCACCGTGTAGCGGGCCTTGGCGTCGGGCGCGCTCGTGCCAGCGGCCGCCAGCAGGCCCGACTGGAAGACAAAGCGCTGCGCGGCCGAGGTCGCATCGAACAGCCGCACCTTGAGATCCGGGTTGTCCTTGCGCTGCGGGTAGTTCAGCAGGTCGGCGCGCAGCACCTCGCCGCCCCGGTTGCTGAGGTCCACGTCGAGGACGTCGGTCCGCACGTGCACGGTCTGCGCGGGTTCCTCGCTCGCGGCCTCGGCCGTGCCGGTCGGCGGGGAGACGGGGTTCGCGGGCGCGCCGTCGGCGGCCTTGGCGTCTGCGGCCGCCGCGGGGGCGGCCGGCTGTGGCAGCGGATGGGTGGTTTCTGCCGTGGCGACCGCCTCGGCGACCTGCGCCGCGGGCGTCGCCGGCGCGCCGTAGTCGCGCTGGTAGACGTCATAGTTCAGCCACGCCGCGATCGCGACCGCGAGCCAAATGAATACGCGTTGGTTATCCATGCTGCTGTGTGCCGATACTGGCTTCGCCAGTCGCTGAAGAATGGGAGCCGCCGGTGCTGGCCGGCGGCACGGGATCGTACCCGCCTTCGTGCCACGGATGGCAGCGGGCAATGCGCCTGACGCTGAGCCAGCCGCCGCGCAGGGCGCCGTGGTCGGCAAGCGCATCGAGCGCGTAGGCGGAACAGCTGGGGTAGTAGCGGCAGTTCGAGCCGAGCAGCGGGCTGACAAAGTAGCGATAGCCGCGCACCGGCAGGGCGAGGAGGCGCGCGGCAGCGGACGGTGCGGCAGACTTCGTGGTCATCGGCAGCGTTTCCTGATCTGGCTGAGCAGCCGCACGATGCTCTCGCTGACCGCTTCGGTCGGTGCGTGGCGTGCACCCGGGCGGGCGGTAATCACGATATCCAGTGCGGGCAGTTCGATTTTGGCGTGCCGGAAGTGCTCCCGCAGCACGCGCCTCAACCGGTTGCGGCGCACCGCGTTGCCGACCGCCTTGGCGCCAATCGACAGGCCGAGTCGTGCGTGACCGTGGTCGTTCTTGAGCGCGCTGATACCAAACAACGCATCGCCCGCGCGGATACCCTGGCGGTAGACCCGCTCGAATTCCGGAGCGGAGCGCAGACGGTGCTGGGTACGGAAGGCGAGCGGCCGCTGCACGGCATCTATCTGCCGCCGTCGGACTTAGGACGGCGGGAACGCAACCGCGTAGGCCGTCAGGGAATCAGCCGCTTGCGGCCCTTGGCGCGGCGGCGCGCCAGCACCTGGCGACCCTTCTTGGTCGCCATGCGGGCACGGAAACCGTGCGTACGGGCACGTCGGACTTTGCTCGGCTGGTAGGTACGTTTCATGACACTGGCCCGCTGGGTCCCGCACGTAACGGAACCGTTTGAAGATCAATTCTCGCAGGCCGCCGGCATCCGGCGCCGCCCCGGCACGACCGGTGCCGGCCCGCCTGACAGGCGTGGCCGGGCGCTCGCCCGAACCCTGCGATGAGGGCCGCGCACTTTACGTGGCGGACCCCGGGGTGTCAACCGGCCGCGACGGCCGGGACGCGGCGGCCGGCCGGTGGCGTGCGTCCGCGACGTTGGAACGCGCCCGGACGCGGTATAGACTCGCTCCCCCTTTTTAGTTGGCGTCGTAACGCCGACCCCCGGAGCTCGTGGCGGTGCATCCCAACGTGTGGAAACAGTGCCTGCACCAGCTTGAGGCCGAGGTCACGGAGCAGTTGTTCAACGTCTGGATCCGGCCGCTGCAGGCGATCGAGGAAGACGGCGTACTGAAGCTGCTCGCGCCGAACCGGTTCGTGGTGGACTGGGTCCGGCAGAACGCGCTGCCGAGGATCCTGGAACTGGTGCGGGCCGGCGACGCGGTTCCCTCACCGCAGGTCCAGCTTGAGGTGGGGTCCCGGCCGGCGCCGGCGCCGTTGCCCCTCGCAGAGACCGCCGAGGCCGCGCCGGCGGGCAGCCACCTGCCGCTGCGCCAGCCGATGCTCGGGAGCGCCCCCCTCAGCGGGCGGGTCAATCCCGAATTCACGTTCGACAACTTCGTCGAGGGCAAGTCGAACCAGCTCGGCAAGGCGGCCGCCCGGCAGGTCGCGGACAACCCGGGCAAGGCGTACAACCCGCTGTTCATCTACGGCGGCGTCGGACTCGGCAAGACCCACCTGATGCATGCGGTGGCGAACGCGATGCGCGAACGCAACCCGCAGGCGCGTGTTGCCTACGTGCATTCCGAGCGCTTCGTCGGCGACATGGTTCGCGCGCTCCAGCACAACACGATCAACGAATTCAAGCAGGCCTACCGCTCGCTCGATGCGCTCCTGATCGACGACATCCAGTTCTTCGCCGGCAAGGACCGGTCCCAGGAGGAGTTCTTCCACACGTTCAACGCGCTGCTGGAAGGACAGCAGCAGGTTGTGCTGACCTGCGACCGCTACCCGAAGGAAGTGACCGGCCTCGAGGAGCGCCTGAAGTCGCGCTTCGGCTGGGGGCTCACCATCGCGATCGAACCGCCGGAGCTAGAGACCTGCGTCGCGATCCTGATGAGCAAGGCGCAGCAGATGCACATCGATCTGCCGCACGAGGTGGCCTTCTTCATCGCCAAGCGGATCCGCTCGAACGTGCGTGAGCTCGAGGGGGCGCTGCGCCGGGTGTCGGCCAATGCGCTGTTCACCGGCCAGCCGATCACGATCGACTTTGCCAAGGAAGCGCTGCGCGATCTGCTCGCGTTGCAGGAAAAGCTGGTCACCGTCGAGAACATCCAGAAGACCGTGGCCGAGTACTACAAGATCCGCGTCGCCGACCTCCTGTCGAAGCGGCGCAGTCGATCGATCGCGCGGCCGCGGCAGGTCGCGATGGCGCTCGCCAAGGAGCTCACCAACCACAGCCTGCCGGAAATCGGCGACGCATTCGGCGGCCGCGACCACACGACCGTCATGCATGCCTGCAAGCGGATTCGGGAGCTGCGCGAAAGCGAGCGGCGCATGACCGAGGACTATTCGAACCTGCTGCGGACGCTAACCGGGTGATGGGGATAAGCTGTGCAGCAAGTGGCCTGAGCTCTGTGGAGCACGCGTGCACTAAATTTCGGTGGCAAGATATCCACACGGGGTGCACAGCGTACGCGGAGGACCAAGGCCAGCGGTCCCCCGGGTTTGCGGCGGCGCAAGCCCCTGATGGCCCTGAAGGATTCGGGCTTATCAACCGCCAATGGCCTGCTCTACAGTAGCTATAACTATCTTGTTTAGATAAAACCTTAAGATTAAGAGCGAGCACGCAAGACGGGCTCCCAAGCAGTCAGGGACAGCGATGAAACTCAATTGTGAGCGCGAGCAGATTCTTTCCCCGCTTCAGGCCGTGATCGGCGTGGTGGAGCGACGCCAGACCATGCCGATCCTGGCGAACGTGCTGCTGACGGTGCGCGACGAGCGGCTGTCGGTCACCGCGACCGATCTCGAGGTGGAGCTCGTCGCGACCGTGCCGGTGCCGGGTGCGGAGCCGGGCGAAATCACCGTGCCTGGGCGAAAGCTGCTGGACATCGTGCGCGCCCTGCCGGACAAGGTGGACGTCAAGCTCACGCGGGAGGGCGACAAGATCCTAGTGCGCGGCGGGAAGAGCCGCTTCACCCTCTCGACGCTCGCGGCCAGCGAGTTTCCGACCGTCGACGAGATCAACGCGACCACCAGTTTCGAGATCGGCCAGGGAGACCTCAAGCGGCTGCTCGAGAAGACGCAGTTTTCCATGGCGCAACAGGACGTACGGTACTACCTGAACGGCATGTTGCTGGAAACGGACGGCAAGTTGCTTCGAACGGTCGCGACCGACGGTCATCGTCTGGCTTTGTGCGAGCTGGAGCTCAAAACCCCCGGCACGCTCAACCAGGTGATCGTGCCGCGCAAGGGCGTGCTGGAACTCAGTCGCCTGGTCGGTACCGAGGGGCTGGTACGGGTCGAGGTCGGAACGAATCACATTCGTGCCACAATCGACGACATTCGGTTCACGTCGAAGCTGATCGACGGCCGTTTCCCGGAGTACGGGCGGGTAATTCCGCAAAATCCGCCGCGGCTGGTGAAGGCCGACCGGGATCTGCTGCGCCACGCCCTGCAGCGCACGGCGATCCTGTCGAACGAGAAATACCGAGGTATCAAGCTCGCCCTCAGGCCGAACGTGCTGACCATCACGGCGCACAACCCGGAGCAGGAGGAGGCCGAGGAGGACGTCGAGGTGTCCTACGACGGCGACGCGATGGAGGTGGGCTTCAACGTGACGTACCTGCTCGACGCGCTGGGTGCCATTGACGGCGCCGAGGTCGAAC
>CAITAM010000478.1 GCA_903890265.1 uncultured Pseudomonadota bacterium
ACGCAGCGTCAGGACGGCGAGATCCCGGGGGTGCAGAAAGTCGTCTACAAGCCGCGGCGCACGATCTCCCCGCAAGTCCATCACTACTTGCGGGAGTCGGAAGCGGCGGTTCTGAACGCACAAGAAGTCGCGCGAGTAGCGATGGATCTGCGCACCGCGGGCTTCGTACCGGACGTCATGCTGGGTCACAACGGCTGGGGCGAGATCTGGTACCTGAAGGACATTTTTCCGAAAGCCCTCCTGATCGGCTATTTCGAATTCTTCTACCGCCTTCACGGCGCCGACGTCGGCTTTGATCCGGCCGATCCCATTACTCCCGATACGGCGCCGCGCCTTCGTACGAAGAACCTCGGTAACCTGCTCGCGCTCGATACCGCCGATCTCGGGCAGACGCCAACCCAGTGGCAGAAGTCCGTGTACCCACGCCGCTACCACCCGATCCTTCACGTGAACCACGAAGGTGTCGACACGACCGTCGTGCGTCCGGATCCGACCGCCCGTCTGCGTCTGGGCAATGACGGCCCGGAATTTGCCGCCGGTGACGAGATCGTGACCTACGTTGCGCGCAACCTTGAGCCGTATCGGGGATTCCCGACGTTTATGCGGAGCCTCCCGGCGATTCTCGCCGCGCGACCCAACGCCCGCGTTCTTGTTGTCGGCGGTGACGGGGTGAGCTACGGAAGCCCACCGACCGGACCGCTGACGTTCCGCCAGCAGATGCTCGAAGAGCTCGGGGACAGTCTCGACCTCTCGCGAGTGCACTTTCTCGGCAAGATCCCGTACCCCGGCTTTCTCAAGGTCCTGCAGGTCTCGCGGGTACACGTGTATCTCACGTATCCCTTCGTGCTGTCGTGGTCGATGCTCGAGGCAATGGCCGCCGGGTGCCTCGTGGTCGGCTCCCGCACGCAACCGGTAGAAGAAGTGCTGCAGCACGGCGGCAACGGCATCCTCGTCGATTTCTTCTCGCCGACCGAGGTCGCCGCGCGTGTCATTGAGGCACTCGAGGATCGGCGGGTCCACGACTCGATTCGCCAGAACGCCCGCGACACGATCGTGACCCAGTACGACCTCAAAACCGTGTGCCTGCCGGCGCATCTGCGCTTACTGGCCACGGTGGCGCCCCCGGGCGCGTCCAACAGCGTCGGATCCAACTAGGTCGGCAGGGATGGCGAGTCCGAACACGGCGACTGCACCAACGATCCGCCTCGTGTGCGCGACGCGCCTCGACGCCGCCGCCTTCTTCAAGGAAACCCCACTCGGACGATCGATTCCGTTCTACCGGTCGTACCCCCGTGGACAACCCATCGAGCTCCGGCTTTTCCCGGGCAACACGCGGGGACTACCCGAGGTATACAACGTGGCGATCGACGAGTCGCGGGAACGTCCAGCGATTCTCGTGTTCCTGCACGACGATGTGTACCTGAGCGACTATTTCTGGGCCACGCACCTCATCGAGGGCCTGAGTCGGTTCGACGTCATCGGCCTGGCCGGCAATCGACGCCGCGTCCCGGGGCAGTCCTCGTGGATGTATATCGATGGTCAGTTCACCCGCGATGCCGACGAGAATCTGAGCGGGGTGATCGGCCATGGGAAAGGCTTTCCAGACCTGATCGAGCTCAGCGTGTACGGCGAGCCTGGGCAGCCAGTCAAGTTGCTGGACGGCGTTTTCATCGCCGTGCGCAGCCAACGACTCATCGACGCCGGAGTGCGCTTCGACCCGAGGTTCTCATTCGACTTCTACGACATGGATTTTTGTCGGCAGCTCGACGCAGCGGGTTTCACGCTCGGCACCTGGCCGATATCACTGGTCCACGGTAGCGCCGGACGCCTTGGGGGTTCCCGGTGGCAGGCGGCCTACCGCTCGTACCTTGAGAAATACGCGGAAGGCTGACGCGGTACGGACCGGGTTCCTATAAAGACTGCCAACGTCGATCGACTTCGTTGTTTGATTTCACTTAATAAGTATTATAGGTAGTAAATTGTTGATTATTAAT
>CAITAM010000479.1 GCA_903890265.1 uncultured Pseudomonadota bacterium
CGCCGCGGCGCGCTCCGCCGGCTCGTCGGCCCCGTGGTGGGCGGTCGCCGCCTCGCTGCTGCTCGCGGTCCTCGGCTGGTATCCGCGACTGCTGCCGCCGGCGCCTGCGCCGACCCCGGTGGCTCGTGCCGAGACCGAGGCCGAGCGCCTCAGTCGTGAGCGGGACGCGCTGCTCGCCCGCCCGGGGCTCGTCCGCTCGAGTTTTGCCGGCACCGCAGACCCCCACAGCGGCGCCGTTGCCGGCGATGCGGTGTGGGATCCCGCGACCCAGCGCGGCTACCTCAGGCTGCACGGCCTGCCGGCCAACGACGCGCGCAGCGCGCAGTACCAGCTGTGGGTGTTCGACGCCGAGCGTGATCAGAAGTACCCCGTCGATGGCGGCGTGTTTGACGTGCCGGACGGCGACCGCGACGTGGTGGTACCGATCCGCGTGCCGCTCAGGGTCGGTCAGGTGGTGCTGTTCGCGGTGACCGTCGAGCGCCCCGGTGGCGTGGTCGTCTCCGGGCGTGAACACATCGTCGCGACCGCGAAGCCTGCCAGCACCTGAGGGGCCGTGACCGGCGGCCGGCCGCGACGCCGGCGGGCCGGGTGCTAGACTCGCGGCCCCGGATGTCCTGCGGCCTTCGATGCTCGAACTCGGCGTAAAAACCCTGCTTGCCTACCTGCTCGGCGCCCTGCCCGGCGCCCTGGTGCTCGGCCTCGCCTCGGGCGTCGACATCCGGACCCTCGGCAGCGGCAATGCCGGGGCGACCAACGCGCTCAGGACCCGTGGCGCGCGCTTTGCGCTCGCCGTGCTCGCCATCGACCTTGGCAAGGGCGTGATCGGCGCCGTGCTCGTGCCGCGCTGGCCGTGGCCGGCCGCCGACCCGGACCTTGATCGGGCGTGGCTCGCGGCGGCCGCCGCCGCCGCGGTCGTGGTCGGGCACGTCTACCCGGTCTGGTTCGGCTTTCGCGGCGGCAAGGGAGTGGCGACCCTCGCCGGTGCGCTGGCCGGCCTCGCCCCGGCCTACCTGCTCGCGGTGCTTGCCGTCTGGCTCGCGGTGCTCGGCGGGACCCGCGTGGTCAGCCTCGCCTCGGTGCTGGCGGCGGCGAGCCTGCCCTTCGTGCTGATCGGCAGTGCCGCGCTCGGGCTCGCGCCGCACGGCCACCGCTTCGTCGCCGTGTTCGCGTTTGCGCTCTTTGCCGCGCTGCTGACCGTCTTCACGCACCGCGCGAACCTCGTACGCCTGCGGGCCGGCACGGAGCCACGCCTGGCCGGCCGCGCCACTGCCGGTGGCGCCCGGTGACCGGCGCCAGTAACGCGGCGACGGCGGCGGCCGCGCTCCTCGCCGCGCTCGAGGACGGCGCCGTGCAGTCGGCCGCGACGCTCGGGCGTCGGCTGTCTCTCCCGCCGGCGGCGATCACGGACACGGTGGCGAGCCTGCGAGGTTATGGCGTGCCGATCGGCACCGTGCGTGGCCGTGGTTATCGCCTTGATGCGCCGCTCGTGCGGCTGCACGCGGACGCGATCGGTCGCGCGCTGCCGCCCGAGCGGCGGGCCGGCCTTCGGTCACTGACGGTGCAGCCGATCGTGGGCTCGACCAACACGGACCTTCTGGCCGCCGGGGCGCCGCCCGAGGGGCTCGCGGACGCGCTCATCGCCGAGTACCAGACGGGCGGGCGTGGCCGGCGCGGGCGCACCTGGCGCGCGCCGTTCGGCTCCAGCCTGCTCGTGTCGCTCGGAATCGCGCTCGGCGAGCTGCGTCGCGACCAGAGCGCCCTGACGCTCGTGGTCGGCGTCGCGCTGCTGCGGGCGCTCGCCGCCCTCGGCGTGCACGGCGCCCGGCTGAAGTGGCCGAACGACGTCGAGATCGACGGCGCCAAACTCGCCGGTGTGCTGACCGAGCTGCGCGCGGTCGGCACCGGTGGCGCGCACGTCGTCATCGGTATCGGCCTCAACCTCGCGCTGCCGGACGCCGCCGTCGCCGAGCTGGCCGCGGCGGGGCGGCGGGTCACCGATCTGTCGCGCGTGGGTCGGCCGTGCGACGCGCCGGCGCGCGCGGCGCTCGCG
>CAITAM010000480.1 GCA_903890265.1 uncultured Pseudomonadota bacterium
GCCGTGGTGGCCGTGGGGGTGGCGGGTGTGCCGGCAGCGGCGATACCGGTCGGCAGGCCGATGGCGAGGCAGGACGACAGCAACGCTGTCCCCAGGCGTAGCGAGGCTAGGTAAGAGACCATAGCAATCCCCTCTTCGTGGCCACGGCGGCGCCGCAGCCCACTCAAAGACGAAAGCCGCCTGGCTGACCCGTGTCAGCCCAGGCGGCCTGGGTTCACCGGAGCGCTCGCGCTCAGCGCTTGTAGTTGAACCCGAAGAACACGTCGCGGCCGAACGTCTCGTAGTCCCGCACGCGCCGCTTGTCCTGCGCGTAGTCGATGAATGGCGTATTGCTGAGATTATTCACCTGCAGCAGGATCGATAGCCCCTTAGCCGGCCCGCTTTGGAACTCGTAGCCCGTCTGCAGGTCGGTAATCATCTCGTGGCGCACGTACTCAAGGGCGCGATCACCGGCAAAGTCGTTGATCTCGCCGATGTAATCCGACCGGTAGCGGGTGGCAACGCGCGCCGAGAAGCCGTATTTCTCATAGTAGACCATGCCGCTCCAGACGGTCTTCGACAGGCCGGGCAGCGTGATCGCCTGCGACGACAGACCCGAGACCTGCCCCGGAATCCCAATGCTGCTGTCCGTCTCAGAAATCGACGCCGAGGCGCCGAAGCCGTTCAGCGCGTCGCTGATGAGATCACCCGGCAGCGACACCGCAAGCTCGACACCCTTGACGTTTCCGCCGTTCCCGTTCGCCGGCACGGTGAGCGAACCGTAGTTCTGCTGGTAGCAGCCGGAGGGCTTGGTCGGGTCCTTCGGGATCTGACTGCACTGGGCCGAGAAATCATGGCTCGCGTCGGTGATCGAGTAGATATACGAGGTCAGGTTCTTGTAGAACACCGCCGCCGAGACGTACGCCTTGTTGGCGAAGTACTTCTCGTACGACAGGTCCAAGGCGTTCGCCCGCCACGGATCGAGCTTCGGGTTACCGGCGCTCGCGCCAGGAATGCCGTTACCCGAGCCGAAGTCCGAGTAGGCACCGAGCTGGTCCATGCGGGCACGGGCGAGTTCACGCGCCGCGCTGAAACGCACCGTCTGCGACGACGGCAGCTGGAAGACCAGATTCATCGACGGCAGCACGTCGTTGTAGGACTTGCCGTCGGTGGTGGGTACGGGCGAGTTCGTCGCCTCGACCCAGAGGTTCGAAGTCGAACTCTGGTTGGTGTGTACGAACTGCACACCGACGTTGCCTTTCAGCGTCACGTCCGAGGAGATCTGGTGATTCAGGTCGCCGTTCAGGTAGCCCGTAGTGACCTTCTCGTTCACCGTCCACGTCTTGCCAACGAGGTAGCCGGCATTCGTGGTGGCGTTCACCGGGTTGAAGAACTGGTTCAGCACGCCACCCACATCCCAGGCGAGCGGATTCGGCGTACCCGAGAAGCCGAGGTTGGCCGAGCCCTGCAGCAGGTTGCTAGGGATCACGTAGTACTGGTTGTTGACGGTGCTTAAGCCCGCCTCCGGCTGGCGCTTGTCCTTGCTGCGGTCGTCGTAATTCGCACCGATCGTGACGTCGCGGAACCAGCCGCCACCGAGGTTGTAGGTA
>CAITAM010000481.1 GCA_903890265.1 uncultured Pseudomonadota bacterium
CCTCGGTGACGATCGCGCGGGCCAGCGCGACCCGCCGGGCCATACCGCCCGACAGCTCGGCCGGCATGAGGCCCGCGGCGCCGCGCAAGCCCACCGCCTGCAGCTTGCTCAGGACCACGGCCCGCAAGAGGTCCTCGGTCAGGTCCGTGTGCTCGCGCAGCGGGTAGGCCACGTTCTCGAAGACGCTGAGGTCCGTCAGCAGCGCGCCGTTCTGAAAGAGCATCCCCATCCGCTTGCGCAGCGCATACAGGCCCTCGCGCGAGAGCGTGGCGAGGTCCTGGCCGGTGACGAGGACCCGCCCCGCGTGCGGCCGGATCTGCCCGGTCATGAGCCTGAGCAGCGTCGTCTTGCCCGTGCCGGACGGCCCCATGACCGCCGTCACCGAGCCGCGTGGCACCTCGAGCGACAGCGCTTCGAGGATGGTCCGACCGCCCGCGGCGTAGGTCACCCCGTCAAGCCGGACCACCGGATCGTCCGCGGCGCGGGCGGTGTTACCGACGGGAGTGCTTGCTGGCACGCGCGGTGCTCAGGCCGTCTCGAGCGCGGGAGCGTACTTGCCGAGGCTGGCAAGACCGTTCAGGTGGGCGCGCTTCTTGAAGACGGCCTGGCCCGCGGCGATCTTCGCCGCATCGCCAGACCACGCGTTCAGCGCGCTCTGCTGCAGCGCTCGCCCGTAGCTGAACGTCAGCGGCCACGGCAGGTTCGGCTTCTTGTTCATGAGGTCGAGGTGCAGCGTCGCCTCCGTCTCCGACTGCCCGCCCGAGAGGAACGCGATGCCGGCGACCGCCGCCGGCACGTGCCGGTTGAGCACGCGTACCGTCGCCTCGGCGACCTGTTCCGGCGTCGCGCGGTGCGGTGCCTTCTGCCCGCTGATCACCATGTTCGGCTTCAGGACGATGCCCTCGAGGTAGATGCGATGCGCGTTCAGCCGGTCAAACACCGCTTCCAGCACGTCGGCCGTGACTTCTTCGCAGCGGTCGATCGAATGGGCGCCGTCCATCAGCACCTCGGGCTCGACGATCGGCACGATGCCGGCCTCCTGACACAGACCGGCGTAGCGCGCCAGAAGTTCCGCGTTGCTTTCGATGCAGGTGCAGGTCGGGATGCCCGCGCCGATGTCGATCACCGCACGCCACTTGGCAAAGCGCGCACCGAGCGAGTGGTACTCGGCCAGGCGCTTGCCGAGACCGTCGAGGCCCTCGGTCACGAGCTCGCCCGGAAAGCCCGGCAGCGGCTTCGTGCCCGCATCGACCTTGATGCCGGGAATGACGCCGAGCGCCGCAAGGGCGTCCGCGAAGCGCACGCCGGCCTTGGTCGACTGGCGCAGGGTCTCGTCGTAAAGGATGACACCGGAGATGTGCTCGGCCATCGCGGGGGTCGTGAAGAGGAGTTCGCGGTAACCGCGGCGGGTCTCCTCGGTCGACTCGACCTTGATGCCGTCAAAGCGCTTCTTGATCGTGCTCGTGCTCTCGTCGGCAGCGAGGATACCCTTGCCCGGCGCAACCATGGCCTTGGCGATTTTGTGCAATTCCGCGTGGTTCATCTGCGTGGCTCCTGGCAGGTCATGGGTTGGCGGCAGCGGGCGCCGTCCGGGAGCCCGCAAACGGCGCAGTATAGCGGACGGCGTCCCGGACGACGGCAGACCGCGGGCGGCCGGCACGCGGGCAGTGGCTTCCGGCGCTTAAGTGGACTAAAATGGTGCTGTATAGGACAACGGACGGATCCCGGGCACGATGCTCCGAATCAGCAAACTGACCGACTACGCGACGGTC
>CAITAM010000482.1 GCA_903890265.1 uncultured Pseudomonadota bacterium
AATCCCTAACCGCGACGGGCCTCTGCTCACAGTATCGTTCAGTTAGAACGACCTGTGCAGAGCTTCCCTAGCGGCGGGCCGCGAGCCCGAGGTTGCCGACCAGCGTGCGCCAGCCGGCGCGCAGGCGGCGGCGGGCCGGCGACCAGTACGGGCGGCCGCGCGGCGCGGCCAGCGTCGGCACGGTCGTGAACAGAAACTCCGCCCAGCGATTCGTGATGGCGGCCACCGTGAACTCGCGGGCACGCGCCGCGCCGTGGCTGATCATGGCCCGGTAGAGGCCGGGCTCCGCGCGCAGCCGGGCAATCGCCTGCTCGGCCTCCGCCACGGTGCTGACGGCCATGAAGTCGAGTTCGCTCGTGCGCAGCTCGAGGTAGGGGTAGTCGGGACTGAGCAGCGCCGGCGTTCCCGCGTGCCAGGCATTGACGAGCTTGCTCGCGGGCTTGTGCGTGGTGCGGCCCGGGCGCACCGCGAGCACGAGATCCACCGCGGTGTAGTCGTGGAAGCGGGTCAGGATCGGGTGATCAAAGGCGTCGTCGGTGACGGCGTCGTCCTCGAACACCATGCCGTGGCGCGCCAGAAACTGCGCGAACCTCGGCTCGCGGAACTCGCTGCTGAGATTGGCCACGTAGCCCTTGTACGACACGCGCTCGATGCGATCACCCCGGGCGGGATCCCGCGCGAGGAGCCCGGGCTGCGGCCAGTGCGGAATGAAGAAGGCACGCCGTCCGTCGGCGTAGAGGCCGTTCTGCAGGACCTCGAAGTCGGCGGCGGCGCAGGAGCGGAAGTCGGCGCGGATGCCGACCAGCACCGCCCGCGAGTCGCCTGGCAGCAGGCGCAGCAGCGCCTTCTGGTCTTCCTTGTGGTAGACGACGATGCCGCCGCGCGGCGCACTGGTGCTCATCGTCACCGGCCAGCCGGCGCGCCGCAGCCGATGCCAGGTCTGCACGATCCAGACCTCCCGGGCGCGCCGAAGGTCGGTCCAGTCCCGGTCCGGATCGAGGCTCAGCGCCCGTTCCAGCGTGATGCCGCCGGGCTGAACGAAAAAATGCACCGGCCAGGCCGGGTCGGCAGTCATGGTGGGGAAATCCGGCGGATCCTGCGCGCTGACACGGGGCAGGACGCTACCACGTGCCGCCGCCGACCGGCAGGCCCGGGCGATCAGGCCCCCAGTCGATGGGTGATAGACATTTTTAAAACAAAGCGTTAAGTGTCTTTATTCGTGTTTTTTGTGAATACAGGGCCTGCCGTCAGCCGCCCCTGCAGAGGACTCGACCGCACCGCGGAATTTGACAGTTGCAAATTCCGGCCTCGTCGCTATAGTCGTCCTAGGTGTCTGTCTTGCCGGGAAACTTTCACAGGTCTGCGGCTAGAATTCACGTGAAATAAGGGCCCGAGGCGCTGTTGCGCGTGGCCCGCGTTCGCCACCGGCCGTGCAAAGAGAAGCTGATGTCCGCACCGTATTTCCTGCGTCTTGCCCTTCAAGAACTGGTGAAGGGAACCCCGCAAAAACAGCGACTTGTCGCGGCTTTCTCAAATTATCTGGTGGAAATAGACGCCACCGAACTGCCCTCCTCCGTCCGTGCCGAGTTCATCGCCCTGTGCGCCGAACTGGAAGCGGTGCAGCCGCTGCCGGGCGAGAGCGCGGTGCAGGCTACCGTACGCAAGCTGTCGGCGGCCGAGGCCGACCGGTGCGCCGGACGGATCGTGGCGGTGGCGGCCGCGCTCTTTGGCGAGCACGCCGAGGCCGCGCCCCGGCACGGCCGTGAGCGGGGCGACGGTGACGACACGGTGATCCCGCTGTTCGCGGCCGAGGCCTGACGCTGCCCTAGTCCGGTGTGAAGTCGATCGTCGCGTAGCGCGGCCGGGTGGCGCGGCGCGTGAGGCGGCGGATCGCATCCACCAGCGCCCGCTCGTTCCAGTCGACCACTTCGTTCGCGGCCGCCGCGAGCGACGGCGCCGGTGGCGCGGCGCCGCCGAAGATGCTGAGCAGCAGCACGGGCTTTCGCAGCCCGCGCGCACAGTTCGCCTGGTAGTCGATCAGGAACGGGCTCGCCGCGTACTGGCCGGCCAGCACCAGCACGATCTCCGCCGGGTCGATCTGGCTGCGCAGCGCGCTCTGCTCGGCCTCGCGACCGGTGCGCGGACAGGCCTCGGGACGGCTGAGGTTGCGGTAGGTGAAGCCACGGGCCGATTCGAGGAACTCGAACAGGCGCTGGTAGTCGTCATCCTCCGTCCAGGCATGGGTCGCGTACAGGCGGACCGGATGGCTGTCACTGTTCATCGCTTCCTCCGCACGCTCGGCCGGGACGGCCCGCGAAGACCGCACCCGGCACGGCCGTACGCCGGGCGCAGCATGACGTTACAATGGCACTGTACACCGGCGAGGGCTTCCGCTCATCCATGCGATTGGTGCTCTATAACATCCGCTACGCCACCGGCACCGGGCCCGGTTTTCATCTGCCGGTGCCGGGCGCCGGGTACCTTCGCAACAACCGCAAGGTTCTGGAAAGCATCACCGAATTTCTCAAGGGCGAGCAGCCGGACGTCGTGGCGCTGGTCGAGGTGGACTCCGGGTCGGCCCGTTCGGGCATGGTCAACCAGGCCGAGT
>CAITAM010000483.1 GCA_903890265.1 uncultured Pseudomonadota bacterium
CGTATCTCGCAAGGCTCGTCCGGCACGGCCTGTCGGTCGCGATCTGTGAACAGGTGGGTGAGGTCGGCAAGGGCAAGGGGCCGGTGGAGCGGGCGGTCGTCAGGATCGTCACTCCCGGCACCGTTACCGAGGACAGTCTGCTGGACGCCCGGCGCGCAACTCTGATTGCCGCACTCGCGACCGATGGCGCGGCCTTCGGCCTCGCCTGGCTTGATCTTGCGAGCGGGCGCTTTGCCGCGACCCTGCTGGCTGACGAGACCTCGCTCTCCGCCGAACTCGAGCGGCTGGCGCCCGCCGAGCTGCTCGCGGCAGAGGGTGCGCCGGCACCGGCACGGATTGCCGTCACGGCGCGCGCGCCGTGGCATTTCGAGTTCACGGCCGCCGAGCGGCTGCTGACACGGCAGTTCGGCGTTGCCGATCTGGCAGGCTTTGGCATCGACCGGGGGCAGCACGCGCTGGCGGTCGTGGCGGCGGGCGGACTCCTGCAGTACGTGCAGGAGACCCAGCGCACCGCACTTGCCCACCTGACCTCCCTCAGCCTCGAGCGACGGGAAGATGCGCTCCTCATCGACGCGGCCACGCGCCGCAACCTCGAACTCACGACAAGCCTCGCCGGCCGGGCCGAAGGCACGCTGATCCACGTGCTCGATCGGACCCGGACAGCCATGGGCGCCCGTGAGCTCGCCCGCTGGCTCGCGCGGCCCCTGCAGGACGACGAGACCGTGCGCCAGCGGCAGGCGGCCGTGGCGGCGCTGCTCGACACCGAACAGACCGTGCGCGAGGCGCTCGGCGCCGTGCCGGACATGGAACGGGTCCTCGCCCGCGTCGCGCTCGGCTCCGCGAAGCCACGCGACCTGGTCCAGCTCATGAATGCGCTGCGCGCACTGCCGGCACTGCGGCAGGCCCTGGCCGGCGCCGATGCGCCACTCCTGGTAGACCTGCTGGCCGATCTTGGCGAACACCGCACGCTGTGCGCCGAGCTCGCGCGGGCGCTGGCCGACTCGCCGCCGCTTCACGTGCGCGATGGTGGCGTGATCCGCGCGGGCTACGATGCCGAGCTCGACGAGTTGCGGCTGCTCGGCACCGACACGGAAGCCTTTCTCGCCGAGATGGAGCGTGCGGAGCGCGAACGCACCGGCCTTAACTCGCTCAAGATCGCCTACAACCGCGTTTCCGGCTTCTATATCGAGCTCAACAGAAGCCAGGCCGAGGCCGTGCCGGCGCACTACGTGCGGCGCCAGACCGTGAAAAATGCCGAGCGTTTCCTGACACCGGAGCTCAAGGCATTCGAGGACCGAGCACTGGGAGCACGGGATCGCTCCCTCGTGCGGGAAAAGGTGCTCTTTGACGACCTGGTGGCCATGGCCCGGGCAGAGCTTTCGGCGCTGCAGGCGACCGCGCGCGCCGTCGCCTCGGTCGACGTCGTCGCCAATCTCGCCGAGCGGGCACGCGAACTGGCACTCGTGGCGCCACAACTCGTCACGGAGCGCTGCCTCAAGATCGTCGGCGGCCGCCATCTCGTCGTCGAGCAGACCCTCGACGGCCCGTTCGTGCCAAACGACGTGGACCTTGATGAGTCCACGTCGATGCTCGTGATCACGGGACCCAACATGGGCGGCAAGTCGACGTACATGCGCCAGACCGCCCTGATCGTGATTCTGGCTCGAATCGGCTCCTTCGTGCCGGCTGAACGGGCCGTCATCGGGCCGATCGACCGCATCCACACGCGTATCGGCGCCGGCGATGACCTCGCCGGCGGCCGCTCGACCTTCATGGTCGAGATGACCGAGACCGCATTGATCCTCAATACGGCGACCGAGCGCAGCCTGGTCCTGATGGATGAGATCGGGCGCGGCACCAGCACGTTCGACGGCCTGTCTCTGGCGTGGGCCGCAGCCCGGCACATGGCCGCCCGGGTGCGCGCGTTTACCCTGTTCGCGACGCATTATTTCGAGCTCACCGCGATCGCCGACGAGCTACCGGGCGTGCGCAATGTCCACCTCGACGCCACCGAGCACGGCGAGGAACTTGTGTTTCTGCACGCCGTGCGTCCCGGACCTGCCAGCCAGTCCTACGGACTGCAGGTGGCGCGCCTTGCCGGCGTGCCGCGCAGCGTACTGACCGCCGCCCGCACCTACCTTGACGATCTCGAGGCGCGCAGCCGTGCGCTGCGTGGTCCCGGACCGCAGGGGGAACTTCGGTTCGATGCCCCGGCTGCGAAGGCCGTTGCAGCGCCGGACTCCGGCAGCGCGGCAGCGGGCGCCGCGGCCCTGCGGCACGCGCTACAGTCGGTCGATCCGGATTCGCTGTCGCCCCGGGAAGCGCTTGACGCGCTTTACCGCCTCAAGGCCCTGCTCGCGAACGATCCCTAGGCCGGCCGGAACCGACCGAGCTGCAGGAAGTGCGTCACCTCGGCCGCGAC
>CAITAM010000484.1 GCA_903890265.1 uncultured Pseudomonadota bacterium
CGGGTGTGGATCTCGATGTCGGTCGCCTGACCCTGGAACCCGCCGAGCGGCTGGTGGATCATGACGCGCGAATGCGGCAGGCAGTAGCGCTTGCCCTTGGTGCCGCCAGCGAGCAGCACGGCCCCCATCGACGCCGCCTGACCAACGCAGATCGTGCTGACGTTCGGCTTGATGAACTGCATGGTGTCGTAGATCGCGAGCCCCGAGGTCACGATGCCACCCGGCGAATTGATGTAGAGCGCGACGTCCTTGTCCGGGTTCTCCGACTCGAGGAACAGCAGCTGGGCGACCACGAGATTCGCCATGTGGTCCTCAATGGGTCCCACGATGAAGATCACCCGCTCCTTCAGCAGCCGGGAGTAAATGTCGTAGGCGCGCTCACCGCGGGCCGTCTGCTCGACGACCATCGGGACGAGGTTCAGTGCTTTTTCGATCATGGCAGTCTGCTCCGATTAACCGACTCGCACGGGCCGTGCGTCAGGCTCCGAAATTCATTATTTCCTTGAACGTCGCCGGCTTGCTCTCGATGGCAGCAACCGCGAGCAGCCGGTCCACAACCTGCTCCTCGATGGCCGCCGAGCGCACCTGGTTCATGAGCTGCGGGTTGTCGCGGATCTGCCGCGCGGCGTTGTCGGGGTCCGGGAAGCCGAGCGCCGCCGCCTCGATCTGCTCCTCGACCTTGACCGGATCGGGCGCAAGACCCTCGGTGCGCGCGATTTCGCCGATCAGGAACGACAACACGACGCGCCGGCGCGCCGTGGCCTCGAACGGGTCACGCGGCGGCGCCTGGGTGAGCTGCTCCGGGCTGACGCCCATCCGCCGCAGCCAGTCCGCCTGCAGCTGCTGGATCTGCTCCTCAAGCGCACCCTGCGGGACCTCGACGGGATTGGCCGCGATGAGCGCGTCAAAGAGCTCCGTCTTCATCCGCGCCCGCACCGTGTTCGCGAGCTCGCGGCGCATGTTGTCCTCAACTTCGCGCCGCAGCGTCTCGACACCGCCCTCGGTCACGCCGAAGGCGAGGCAGAAGTCGTCGTTGATCTCGGGCAGCACTTCCTCGGCAACGTCATGCGCTGTGACCGTGAACTCGGCCGTCCGGCCGGCCAGTGACGGCTGACCGTAGTCGACCGGGAACGACACCGGGAAGGTCCGCGTCTCGCCGGCGGTGACGCCGTCGAGGCCCTTCTCGAAGTCCGGCAGCATGCGGCCGGCGCCAAGCACGATCTCCGCGCCCGTTGCCGATCCACCGTCGAAGGCAACGCCATCCAGCTTGCCCTCAAAATCGACCCGGACCTGGTCGCTCGCCTTGGCGGCACGACTGACGGAGCGGTAGGTCACGCGCTGACGGCGGAGATTCTCGAGCATCGCGTCCACGTCGGCGGGCGTCACCTCGGCCTCGAGGCGGGTGAGCCTGAGTGCGCTCAGCGGTGCGATGCTGACGGTCGGGTAGACCTCGAACACGGCCGAATAACGCAGCTCTTCGCCAGACGGCGCGGTCAGCGTCTGGATGCGCGGTCCACCGACCGGGGAGAGGTTCTCGCGGCTGATCGCCTCGCTGAAACTCGTGCGCACGAGCTCGTTCACGACCTCGTCGCGCAACTGGGCACCGAACTGCTGCTCGATCACCTTGACCGGTATCTTGCCCGGACGGAACCCCTTGAGGCGGGCGGTCCGGCTGAACTGAGTCAGGCGATCCTTGAACATCTGCTCGACCCGCTCGGCCGGCAGTGCCACGTCCACGCGACGCTCCAGCGCGCCGGTTGCTTCGACGGTTACCCTCATCTGCGCTTCAATCCTCTGCGGGGCCGTTTCGGCCCGTACTACTGATCTGATCAGCCCACTTCGATCCGGCACCGGCGTGCCCGCCGCACCCGAACGGCGCCGCACCGCGGCCGGTCGGGCCCCGTACGACGGCGCTGGTACGACGGGTCTGGTGCGAAAGGAGAGACTCGAACTCTCACGGGGGTGAGCCCGCTGGGACCTAAACCCAGTGCGTCTACCAGTTCCGCCACTTTCGCGCGGCGCAAACCCGTTACTCGGACCCGGGCCGCGCATTATAGCCCGACTGGGAGCGGGCGCGGGGCTATCGCTACGGTCAGGCCATGGACAGGCTACGGCCGGGCCGCGGCGCTGCCCGGGCGCCAAAAACGACGGGGCCGGCAGCCCGGGACGTCGCCCGGGTCCTGCCGGCCCCGCCGACGGCCAGGACGGTTACTTCTTGGCGAGCGCCTTGGCCTGCGCCTTCTGCACCTCAAGCTCCTTTTTCGGCATCGGGATGAGGCCCTTGTCGACCAGGTACCCCTCCTGACCGGCCGCCTTGTCGCTGACGAATTCGCTGACGAACTCGGCGAGGCCCGGGATCAGGCCGACGTGCGCCTTCTTGACATAGATGAAGAGCGGCCGCGAGATCGGGTACTTGCCGTCCGCGATCGTCTCGAGCGATGCCGCCACGCCGTCCACGGTCGCGGCGCGGATCTTGTCACGGTTCTGCTCGAGGTAGGAGTAGGTGAACACCGCCATCGCGGTTGCGTTGCCCTTCAGCTTGCCCATGACGAGCGCGTAGTCCTCGGACACGTCGGTCCACACGCCGTCCTCGCGCACCTGGCCGCAGGTCTTCTTGCGGTCATCGGCGGGCAGCGCCTGGGCTTCCGGTGTCTTCTCGCAGGCCGGATCCATCACGAGCTCACGGAAGGCATCGCGGGTGCCGTGGTTCGGCGCCGGTCCGAAGATCGCGAGCGCGCGCTTCGGCAGCGACGGGTCGATATCGCTCCAGTTCTTGTACGGGTTGGCTACCCACTTGCCACCGACCGGCACCGTCTTTGCCACCGCGCGCCAGATCTGCTCGCGGGTGACGTTGAACGCCGCCTGCTTCGAGTCGCCGGCCAGAATGATGCCGTCGTAGCCGATACGGAACTCGGCAATGTCGGCGACGCCATTCTTCTTGCAGAGCTCACGCTCCGAATCGCTGATGGCGCGCGAGGCGTCGTTGATGTCGGGCGTCTCGGGACCCACGCCCGAGCAGAACAGCTTGAAGCCACCGCCCGTGCCGGTGGATTCGACCACCGGGGTCTTGAACTTCCCGCCCTTGCCGAGCGCTTCGGCCACCGTGGTCGCGAACGGGTACACCGTCGACGATCCGGTCACCTGGACGTTGTCGCGGGCAACAGCCGCCGCGGCGGCGAGCGAGGCAAGCACGGTGGCTGACAGCAACACGGCGGACCGGGTACGGGAATGGCGCATGGGGGGTACTCGCAGGTGGGGAAAAGTGGCCCGATGATAGGTGGTGGCGTATGACGATGCGGTGACAGTGCGGCGACCCGGCCGGGTTGACCGTACCGCCCCGTGGTCGGCTACCCTCTCTACCTCACGGTTTTCTAAGAGGTTACCGAATGTCAGACGCCGGACTGCACCACGCGGAGCACAACGCCAGCGATCCCTGGGGCCGCCGGGTGGGTGTGATGGTTGGTTTGCTCGGCATCGCCCTGGCGGTGGTCACCATTTCCTCGCACCGCGCCCACACCGCGGCCGTGGTGCGGCGCACCGAGGCGAACGACGAGTGGGCCTATTACCAGGCGAAGAAGATCCGCGAGCACACGAGCGAGGTCGCCGCGATGGTGACGGAAGCCGTCGGCACGGATGCGGCCCGAATCGCCCCGGCCCGCGAGCGCCTGGAGGCCATGGCAGGCAAGTACAAGAAGGACGCCGAGGAGATCAAGGGCCGCGCCGAGGAGCGGATCGCGGCCACCCACGAGGCGGAGCACCGGGCACTCGCCTTTGACCTTGGCGAGGGCTTCATTGAGCTCGGCCTGGTCGTGACGTCACTGTACTTTCTGGGCCGTGACCGGCTGTTCCCGATCGGCGGCGCGGTGGCGGCGGCGCTCGGCCTGGCGCTCGCCGCGATCGGCTTCGCGGGCGGGCCGCTGGCCGCCCGCCTCGCCGGGTTCTTCATCGACTGACGCCGGCGTATCCGAAGCGGCCCCGGCCGCTGCCGTCTTGCGCGTTCTCGCGCCGTCTCAGGCGGCCGAGGCCTGGCGGTGTGCGCTGCCCGCCAGACCCTGCGAATTCAGGCGGAAGGCGGCCACCGCCTGCACCAGGATCCGCGCCTGGTCGGCGAGCGACGCCGCCGCCGACGTTGCCTCCTCCACCAGGGCCGCGTTCTGCTGCGTGGTCTGGTCGATGTCGGCGACGGCCGTGTTGATGTGCTCGATACTGGCGGTCTGGGCGCGCGAGGCGTGCGAAATCTCGTTGATGATCGAGGAGACCCGCTCGACGGCCTCGACAATACCGGTCATCGTCTCGCCGGCCGTGTTGACCAGTTTTGATCCCTCGCGCACCTGCTCGACGGAGTGATTGATCAGGCTGCCGATTTCCTTGGCCGCACTCGCGCTGCGCTGCGCCAGGGTCCGTACCTCGCTCGCCACCACCGAGAAGCCGCGACCCTGCTCTCCGGCGCGGGCCGCCTCGACCGCGGCATTGAGCGCCAGAATGTTGGTCTGGAAGGCGATGCCATCGATGACGCCGATGATGTCGTTGATCTTCGCCGACGAGGCGGTGATGCCGCTCATCGTATTCACCAGCCGGCTGACAATCTCCCCACCCTGCCGGGCAACCGTGAGCGCGCCATCGGCGTGCGCATTCGCGGCCTGGGCGCCCTCGGAATTCTTGCGCACGACGCCGGTGATGTCGGTAATCGAACTCACCGTTTCCTCGAGTCCCGCCGCCTGCTGCTCGGTGCGTTGCGAGAGGTGCTCGTTACCGCGGGCGATCTCGCGGGTCGCGGTCGCGATCGCGTCCGAGACCTGCTTGATCTTGCCGATCATCTCGGCCAGCGTCGCCGCCGTGCGGTTCGAGTAGTCCTTCACCTTGGCAAACGTGCCCTCGTAGTCGCGCTGGATGCGGGCGGTCAGGTCGCCGTTCGCGAACGATTCGAGCACGCGGGCGATGTCCTCGAGTCCGATCTGGCTCGTCTCCAGCAGCCGGTTGATGCCACTGGCGAGCTGCTGGTTGAAGTCGCCGGCATTGGCGGAAGCCTGGTTGGCGTCGATGCGCCGGCTGAAGTCGCCGCGGGTCGCCGCGGCGACCGCCGCGGCGACGTCGCGCTCGAGGGCGATCTCCGCCGTGCGGTCGGTCCACTCGACCACGAAGCCGACCCGCTGCCCGACCGGATCGCTGACCGGATCGACGGCCACCCGGAACGTGTGGCCGTCCATTTCGATGTCCTCGGCGAAGCGCCCCTGAAGCCCGTCGGTCAGTCCCGTCCGGCCCACGAGGTCGCTCAGCCGGCAGCCCTCGAGGCCGGCCGCGCCACCGGTGATGCCGCGCGCGCCGAGTGCGCGCTCGGTGGCGCCCAGCTGTCGGACCACCGCGCGATTGGCGAACACGATCGCGCCGGCGGCATCAGCCACCAGCATGCCGACCGAGGCGTTGTCGAGCGCGTTGCGTAGCCTCAGCCCCTCCTCGGCCTTCACCCGGTCCGCCTCCACCTGTTTCTTGAGCCGGCGCTGGGCGATGCGCAGGAACGCGGTCGTGACGATGAACGTGACGACGAGCGCGACCATGACCGCCACCTGCTGGCGTCGCGCGGAGGCGACCGCGTCGGTGACGACGGCCGCGTCCACCTTCGCCAGTGCCTCGTCGATGTCCCTGGTCTGCCGATCGGCCGCCTTGATCTGCTCACGCAGCGGCAGCACGGCGCTGATCGGCGCACCCTTGCCGAGCGCCGTCGCCAGTTCCCTGACCGCCTTCGGCGCGCCGCCGACGAGCGGGGACTCCCCCTGCGCGGCGAGCTTTTCCAGACCGTCCGCGGCGTGGCCGAGCGCCTCGGCGGCCGGCCCGGACAGGGTCCCGGTATCGACCGCGTCGGTCACGCCGTTCATGAAGGTCTTGTAGTCGTTACGGACCGCCTGGGCGGTCTCGTGCAGCGGTCGCGAGTGGCCCAGCGCCGTTGCGCGCCTTGAGTCGCCGACCATCTGGAACAGCAGCACGGCCACGACCGGCAGGACCACGGCCGTGAACTGCAGGGCAACGATACGGTCAGAGTTGTTCGCTTTCACGGCGCGCCTCGCTGGCCGACTGCGTCAGGAATAAACACGATCAGAGCTTGCCGACGACGGTAACGCCGGCCGGGGGTGCGGACGCCGTGTAGCTGCAGCCGCCCGCCGTGTGCTTGACGTACTCGATGGCCTCGCCGTCACTGCCTTTGGTGGGCGGCGCCGAGGAGCCGTCGCGGAAGGACTTCTTGGTCCAGGCCGTCTGGTACTTGGCCGAGTCCATCTTCATCACCTTGTCGAGGAAGTCGGCCTGCGCCGCGCTGTTGTCGGCAGGCGCGAGCTTGACCGAGCCCGCGAATCCCTTCTCGCCGAGAAACACGTCGCGGACCTCGGCCATGCTCAGGGTCACGCCGCTCGCACAGACGACGTACACATCGCCCGCCGAGGCGAGTGGTGCGACACCGAGCAGGGCCAGCAGGGCAAAGGACGCGAGGAACTCGTTGCGGAGCCTGACCGGTTCCGGCGCGCGCGCGGCGCAGCGGCTGGATGCCACGACCGTGGGCGCAGGGCGTGCAGCGTGGCGAATGATGCTGAGTTTCATCATGGTGTTCTCCGTGCGCGCCTTAGAAGCGGATCGCGAGTTGGGCAAGGAACTCGTTGAAGCTGCCGACAACGCGGTCGGTGTAATGGGTGTTCGCGACCTCGAACTTGAGCGCAGTCTTCAGGTTCAGGTCGTGGCGCAGACCGGCGGCGCTGCGGTAGTACGACTGGCCGGAGTTCAATGCCGCGAAGTACTGGTCCTTCTGGTCGAACAGCCCGCGCTCGTAGCGGGCGTACGGGATCAGGAGCGGCAGGCGGTAGCCGACCTGGGCGAAGTAGGCCTTGCTTCGGTGCGTGCCGGTGCCGGTGTACATGTTCAGGTTGTCGAAAAGGTAGGCCTCGCTCAGGACCTCCCACCGGTCGGTGTCGTAAACGCCGTAGGCGCCGTAGATCCGGACGTCCGTCAGGTTCTGCGGCGTCTGGTCGTCGGTGATCTTCGAATCGAGCGCATTGGCACCGAGGCTGAGGCCCTCGAGCGCGCCCGACGTCCACTGGTAGCCGAGGCGGCCGCCGTAGATCGGCCGGCCGTGCTCGTTACCGCCGCTGCGCATGTCGACGATGCCGCCAATGATCTGCTGGCCGTTGCCGGCGTAGAGGTCGTAGTTGAGCTTGCCGCCGTCGCCGCGCAGGGCGCCCGTGACCCAGCCGCCGACGGTGTGCGCCGGCAGGACGCCACCCTGGTCCTCGAACATCAGGAAGGCGGGCCGGCGCAGGGCATCGTTCAGCCACACGCCGTGGTGCAGCGCAGTATTCACGTAGCCGTACGGCGTGTGGAAGCGACCGCCCCAGATGGTGACCGACTGGTTGACCTGGTAGCCGATCTGGCCGCGTTCGATGTCGACGCCGACGTTGCCGGACGAGTCGACCTCGAAGTTGAGTTCGAACAGCGACAGCAGCTTGTCGCCGAGTTTCGGCGTCAGGTAGAAGTCGAGGTTGTTCAGGCTCGCGCCCTTGAAGTAGGGATGGAACGGGTTGTGGTTGCCGACGTTGATGTCGGCAAAGCCGTGGATCGGCAGGCCCGTGTCATCGTTCGTGCGGGCCGCATTCGCGGTCTCGATCTGCGCGACCTTCTGCTCGACCACCTGCAG
>CAITAM010000485.1 GCA_903890265.1 uncultured Pseudomonadota bacterium
CGTGCACGTCGACGCGTTCGAAGTCGCCGGTGCCCATCAGCTCATCGACGCGGGAGTCGAGGTTCTGCAGGGTCACGCCGCTGCCAAGGCGCGCGGTGACAGCCGCCGGTGTCACGTGGCGCAGGCGCGTCGTGTCGACGCGAACGGCCGTGTAGGTTGGCGCCGGGGGGCGGACGTGGGCACTGCGCCAAGCACGGTACTCGTCATCCGGCACACTGAAACGTGCCAGCCGGTCGGCGGCCGCCCGGGCCACCGTCTCGCCGCGCGCGACCGCACGGAATGAGTTCGCGAAGTCCGCGGGCGACACGTCGGTCACGTCCGGCGACAGCAGCACGTCAGCCGAGGTCAGTTCGGCGCGCGAGCGTTCAATGTTCTGGTAGCTCAGGATGTTCAGGGTCTGCAGCCCGGCGGCCAGCAGCGAGTTGAGCTCCTCGCGCTTGAGAAGCGGTGCGCCGAGATCCACCGCGATGATGGCATCCGGGTGGAACTCGCGCGCGACATCAATCGGCAGGTTGCGCACGAGGCCGCCGTCGGCAAGCAGGAGGCCGTTGATCGTGACGGGGGAGAAGGCGCCAGGCACCGACATGCTCGCCCTCACCGACTGGGCGAGATCGCCTTTGCTGAGCACGACGAGGCCACCGGTCTCGAAGTTGGTGGCCACCGCGCGGTACGGTATCGGCAGCGCATCGAAGTCGAGGTTGCTGCCGTCGGGGACGAGGCGGCGCAGGAAGCGCTGCAACTCGTGACCGACGAGCAGGCCCTTCGGCAGGCGCACCTCGGTGCCGCTCACGCCGAGTTCGGCAGAGACGGCATGGGGCCGCTCGATGCCCTTGTCGTACACCGTGTGATCGGCGCGGTTCGGCACGTCGGAGAGGATCGACGACCACTCGGCGTTGCGCACCAGGTCCTCGATGGCCGAGGCATCCAGACCACCCGCGTAGGCGGCGCCGACGATGGCGCCCATGCTCGTGCCCACGATGCAGTCGATCGGAACGCGCATCTCCTCCAGCACCTTGAGCACGCCGACGTGCGAGATGCCGCGCGCACCGCCACCGGCGAGCACGAGGCAGACCTTCGGCCGCGTCCGCGCGGCCGGGGGCGCGGGCGCTGCCGCCACCGGTAGCGAGAGCAGGGTGGCAAGGATCGCAAGAAGAGCGACGCGCACGGCCCTACTCCGACCCGCCGGCACCGATCTCGAGGTGCCAGCGGTGCAGAAAGCGATGCAGCACGGGTGCCAGCATGACGCTCGCCGCGATCAGGAGGACGAGCCCGCAATAGAGTGCATAGGCCGAGGCGAACAGCTTGCCCGCCGTGGTCCTGACCGGATCGACCGGGCCCATGCCGCCCATGATCATCGACGCGTTCAGCAGCGCATCGATCCAGGGCAGCCGCTCCAGCACGTGGTAGCCGAGCGTGCCCGCGAACAGCGAACCGACGATGAGCGCCGCACCACCGACAAAGTGCCGCAACAGCTTGCCGAGGAAGTGCGCGCGCGAGGGCAGCGGAGGGGTGCGGTTTGCGGTCATAGGGAATGCCGGGGCGGAATCTGCACGCATCATAGCCGGTCAGCGGCGGGCCGCCAGCGAGCCGGGACCGCCGTGGTGAGGTCAAGCGCCACGAGCGCCGACCAGAAATCCGTCGCCAGCGGTGCCTCGAGCACGAGCGGCAGCCCGGTCGCCGGGTGGGTGATGGTCAGCGCCACCGCCGCCAGCAGCAGGCGGTGAATACCGAATGCGGTCCGGAAATGGCGGTTATGCCGGCCGTTGCCGTAGGTGGTGTCGCCGACCAGCGGATGGTTGATCTTGCGCAGGTGCCGGCGGACCTGATGGCGCCGACCGGTCAGCGGCGCGGCCTGCACCAGGGCATAACGACTGGTCGGGTAGCGGTCGACACGGACCGGCAGTTCGCTGTGCCCAAGCGTGGTGAAGCGCGTCGTGGCTTCCTGCGGCTCGACGTCACGGCGCCGGTCGCCGTCATCGGTGAGCCGCGCGAGCGGCGTATCGATGATGCCCCGTGGCGGTGGCCAGCCGCGCACGACCGCGAGGTAGGTTTTCTCGACCCGTCGTTCGGCGAAGTCGTCGGCAAGGCGTCGCTGGACGGCGGGCGTGGTCGCGAACAACAACAGGCCGGATGTGCCGCGGTCGAGACGATGCACCGGGTAGAGGTAATCACCGCCCGCGGCCTCGCGCGCCTGGGCAAGGGCGCTGTCGCCAACGCGGGCGTCGAGCCGCGTGCGATGCACGAACGTGCCCGCCGGCTTGCACACGGCAACGAGCGACTCATCGGCGTAGAGGACGGCCAGTGTTTCGCCCGCACTGTCCCTCGTCGCTGGTGCCTCCATGGCTGCAGTGTACTGGACGTCAAGGCGCGGTGGGCGCGCTGCCGGGGCGGTATCGGCAAGGGCAGCGCAACCTTGATACATTGCGCAGGTAGGACTACGGCCACGTACACGGAGACCTTAGCCATTACTCCTGATCAGGACCCCGCCCTTGTCGATGCGCTTCGTCGCCTGCTGCGTGCCGGCGGCGAAGATCCGGACCGCGAAGGACTGCTCGAGACGCCCGTGCGGTTTCTCCGCGCCTGGGCCGAGTGGACGTCCGGCTACGACGAGCATCCGGCCGAGATACTGAAAACGTTCGATGACGGCGCATCGGCGTATGACGAGATGGTGCTCGTGCGCGACATCCCGGTCTACTCGCTGTGCGAGCATCATCTGGCGCCGTTTTTCGGTGTCGCTCACGTCGGTTACCTGCCACGCGGCCGGATCGTCGGCCTGTCCAAGCTCAATCGCCTGGTCGGCGCGTTCGCGCGGCGGCTGCAGGTGCAGGAACGGCTCACGACACAGATCGCCGACACGCTGCACGACGCCCTCGCGCCTTACGGCGTGGCGGTCATGCTCGAGTGCCGGCACATGTGCATGGAGTCGCGCGGCATCCGCCAGCCCGGTGCGGCCACGATCACCTCGGCCATGCGCGGTCACATGAAAGACGACGCCAAGAGCCGGGCCGAGTTCCTCGGGCTTATTACGCGCCGCTGAGCGGCGCGCCGGTCCGCGCGGTCGGGCCCGCGCGCGGCACGGCGTCCCGTCGGCTCTTGCCACCGGCGGGCGTCGCGAGGCCCGGGCGGGGCGCGCGGTTTTGACGGCGCGGCGCGCCCGACCCACAATCACACCGTCAGCCCGGCACGCGTCGCGGTCGTGGCCCGCGAGAGGGGCGTGCGCCTGACGCCGGCCACACCTAACTCGCGGGGTATCCCATGCTCGTACGTTCCACCGTCGCTACGCTTCTTTGCTGCGCTGCGCTCACCGCCGGTGCCGATTCCGCGCCACCGGCGCAGCCGCTCGCGACGACCAAACCGTTCAAGGTCAGCGCCGCTGCCGCCCAGGGCCCGGTCTTCCAGATGAAGAGCGCGGTCAAGGGCCACGGCCCCGACGGCGACACGACCGACGTGCTGCTGCTGCGCTCGAAGGACGGCCGTGCCGAGATGGGCGTCTACGAGGCCACGGCATCCGAGCAGGACATTGAGTCGTACGAGGTCGACGAATTCATGTTCTTCCTCGCCGGCGGCGTGAAGCTGACGTCGGCCGATGGCAGCGTGCTCGAGGTCAAGGCCGGCGAGGGCGTCGCCATGCCGAAGGGCTGGAAGGGCCACTGGTCAACCACGGGATACAAGAAGTACTACGTGACCTACAACGGTGCCGCGAAGTCGAAGTAAGCGAGTGGCCGTGTGGCGCACGTTCGCCCGCGCCAGGACCGCGTCGCTGGCCCTCGCGGCGGTCGCGGCCGTCGCCGCTCTGGCCGGTGCCGGCCCGGTCGCCGCGGCGGTGATCGAGGACCATTACTTCAGCGCCAGCGACGGGCTGAAGCTGCACTACCGCCAGGCGGGCAGCGGCAACCGGGTCCTCGTTTTCATCCCGGGCTGGCTGATGCCGGCCGACATCTTCGACCGCCAGCTCGAGGACCTGGGAAACGAGTTCGCCGTCTATGCGCTCAGTCCGCGCTCGCAGGGGCGCTCGGACCTCTACGCGGGTGTCCACACCGCGGCGCTGCGAGCCCGCGACATCGACGAGTTCGTGCGCCACGTGGCGCCCGGCGAGTTCACGCTCGTTGGCTGGTCGCTCGGCGTAATGGAAGGGCTTGATTACGTCGAGCGCTACCGGCCGAAAGGGCTGCGTGCGCTGGTGCTGATCGACAACTCGATTGGCGCCGGAACACCGCCAAAGCCGGGCAAGCGGCCGAAGTCTGCGCACGTGCCGACCGAGGAAGAGCGGCGTACGTCCCTCAGGAACTTCATAAACAGCATGTTTAAAAAGCCGCAAGCTGATGATTTCATTGAAGTCATACAGGCATCGGCATTCCGGCCGTCGGCGCAGATTGCGAGCGAGTTATTGGCAAAGCCGTACCCGCGCGAATACTATAAGAGCGTGATCTACGAGGTGAACGTCCCCACGTGGTATGCCATAACACCGCGCTTTCGCGAGCAGGGGGACGAGCTGCGCGCCCACCTGCCGGCTGCCCGGGTGACCGTTTTCGCGGATGCCGGCCACGCGTTGTTCGCCGATGATCCCACCGAGTTCAATGCCGGACTCCGGCAGTTCCTGGGCACCGTGTATTGACCGCCGCTAGCCGGCGGGCAGGCACCCGACGTGGCGCTGCCGGGCGGTGCCTGGTGGTGTTCGTCACGGTGCTGCTGGTGCCGTCACTGACCTGCGCGAACGAGAAGCCCGGCCACGCCCACGCGACCCCGACGGCCGCGCACGCCAGCACCGCCCCGCACCACGCCGCCCACCACAAGGGCGCGAAGTCCGCCACGCCCCCCGCCGACGTCCCGCGCGGCCATGGCAAGCACGCGCACGCGGCACCCGTCAGCCGGTCGGCGGCTGGCCATCACGCCAGCCCGCACCGTTCCGCGCACGGCGCCCATGCCAGCTCGGCCGGGGCCAGGTCCGTCGGGTCCAGGTCCGCGGGGACTGGCGAGACGGTCGCCCGACCGGTGGCGGCGGCCCGTAAGCCCATGGCACGGCCCGAAGCGGACGACGACGAACCCGGGGTCGGTGCCTTCCAGCACGGCTGCGCGCTCCCGGGCGACGGCCACGAGGCGTTCCTCGCCGGGCTCGGCGTGCGCGATCCCGAACTCGCCGCTGCCTTTGCGCGCGACTTTCCCGCGGCGGTGCCGGCCGCGACCGGCTGCGTCCCGTACGCCGCGGCCCGCGGCGAGACGGGCGAGATTCGCGCGCTTGGCATCATCGCTTCGGACGGCGCCGGTGCCCGCCACCTGTACCTCTACTCGCGCCTCGCGGCCGACGGCGGCCTGCGCACCGAGGTCGAGAACGTTGCCTCCGAACTCGACTTCAACACCTACACGGCACCGCTCGGCGATGTGCTGTCGCGTGCGCCGACGCTGTACACGGCGCTGCCGCCCGAAGTCCTGCTGCCGCTGGCCTCCATCGCGCCGCTGCTCGGTCCGGGTGCGGCGAGCGCCACCGGGACGCTCGCCGTCCGGGTGGGCTACGCCGCCGGCGGGGCCGGTCGCCCGCCGCGACTGCTGTCGGTGCAGCTCATCAATGACGGCAGTGGCGCGGTCGAGGGCGAAGCGCTCTGGATCGACCGCCCTGACCTCCCCGGCGGATTCTTCGGCCCCGACGGACGCTCGTTCGAGCACGCGCTGTGGACCTCGCCGGTGACGTTCACGCGCATCTCGCGCGGCGTCGGGGCGTATCACACCACCGTGGTGCGATCGATGCGCCGGCGCGTCGGTCATCACGTGCGGATCGTGCACAAGCGCCAGACGAAGGCCGGCACGCACGTCGGCGTCGACTACGCCGCGCCCATGGGAACGCCGGTCGTGGCCGTGGCGGATGGACGGGTGGTCGAGATCGGTCGCCACGGCGGCTACGGCAACCTCATCGTCGTCGAGCATGCCGGCGGCTACACCACCCGCTACGCGCACCTCAGTGCGTTTGCGCCGGACCTGCAGATCGGTGCGGAGGTACGCCGCGGGCTGGAGATCGGCTACGTGGGCTCGACAGGGCATTCGACCGGCCCCCACCTGCATTTTGAGATCCGCCTCGACGGCGTCTATCTCGACCCGCTGGACGACCGGCTGGCGTTCGGCCTGTGGTCGATGCGCTCGACCGATTACGTCGCGATGCTGCGCCAGACGCTGCTGGCCGAAGCGCTCGCGCCGCTCGTCGACCCGATCGCGAGCAGCGCCGGCGCGCCGGGCGCTGCCGCCGCACCGGGTGAGGCGCGCCTCGCCGCCGCGCCGATGCTGAAACTCGGCGCCGTCAGCGACCGCTGACGGGCACGGACGGCGCGCCGCGCGTCAGGGCGACTGACGGCGCCCGACGAGCAGCGCCGAACCCGACGCCTTTTCGTAGCCGATCGTGAACGGCAGCTCGCCGGTGCTCGGGTGCGCCTTGTATTCCGCGACCAGTGCCTTCGCCGAGGGACTCGCCGCCCACAGCCGCTGCGGTGCCGAGAAATGCCCGTACAGCGACAGGGTATAGGCCCCGTGCAGCCGGTCGATGCCAAAGCCCGTCTCGTCCTGCACCACGATCGGCGCCGGCGGCGACAGCAGGAGCTCTGCAAGCTTCGCGAAATGGGGGCTCTGCAGCAGGTGCGAGGCGGACTTCAGGAAGAGCACGTCGCGGGCATTCTTCTGCAGGTAGGCGCGGGCGGCCGGGTCCGGCCCAAGGCCGTGGTCGGACAGGTCGATCGTCAGGTAGTCGACGGTGAGTGCGCTGCCGTCGGCGCGCGTGCCGCTGAAGCGCACGCCCTGCGCCGGTCCCGGCGTGCCCGGCGCGCGCGCGACGAGCGCGCCGTCGGCCGCCACGGCCAGCACCTGCGCGTCGGTGACGGTCGCGCCGCCAAAGGCCAGCGAGTAGGCGAGGAGCTTGATGAACCGCGGCTTGGACCCGCCGAGCCCGTTCAGGTCGTTGGTCCGGTAGTAACCGCGGTGCGCAAAGTAGCTCAGCATGTTGCACTCACGGGCCTGGCGGCCCGGGTCGTCGGCCGAGGCGCTCTCGAGCTGCTCGAGTTCGGGCTTCTGGTCGGCGACTAGCGTGAGGTGTTTTGCGCTCGGGAAGAGCGCCATCGCGGTGACGATGTCCGGGCCCGAGAACAGGTACAGCACGGGTCGTGAGCCGGCATCGGCGAGTTCGCGCAGACTCCAGCTCGTCATGCGGTTGGCGAAGTCGCTGGTGTAGTGCGCCTTCATCGCGTCGAAGTTCGGGCACTCGACGTGCGTCAGGCGGGACAGCGGCGATGCCGCAGCGGATGGCGCCGGCGCCGGTGTGGCGGCGTGGGCTACGGCACCGACCAGCACCAGCGCCGCGCGGAGCGCGTGCGCCTTCAACCGGGTAAGGCGCGTGGCCGGGCGGCCACGACATGCTGCGTTCATTCCAGACGGTCTCCTGCTGACGGGCGGGCCCGCGCCGACCCTCGGCGATGGGCGGGAAGGGAGCCTAGCGCTTGCGGGCGCGACGGGCCAGCCGTGCTGCGCCCCGGGCCGATAGTTGCTAGCCTAACGGCCGCGATGGCGCTGCAGGGCGAGTCACCCGATGAGTGGATCCTTTGACGTCGACAAGCTCTACGCCGCCGCATCGACGGCGGAACTGATCGGCGAGTACGACCGGGTGGCCGGCGCCTACGACAGCGCCCTGCTGGACGGCCATGCCTGGTGTGCGCCGCGGATCGTCGCCCACGTCGCGGCCTGGCTCCTGCCGCGCGACAGTCGGGTACTGGATGCGGCCTGTGGCACGGGGCTGGTCGGTGACGTGCTGCGCGAGCTCGGCTTCGACGCGCTGCACGGCCTCGACCTGTCCGCCGGCATGCTCGAGGTGGCGCGTGCCAAGGGCACGTACGCGGCCACGACGCTGGCGGCGCTCGGTGACCCGCTGCCGTTTGCCGACGGCGCGTTCGACGCGTTCACCGTCTGCGGCGCCTTCACGCCGCGCCACGCACCGCCGGCGTCGCTGGCCGAACTCGTCCGCGTGACCCGCCCCGGCGGGTACGCGATCTTCACGCTCAGGGCCGACGACCCCGCGCCGGGCTTCGACGAGGCCATCGCAGCGCTGACCGGGGCCGGTCGCTGGCGGCTGCTTCAGGTCGGCACCGATTTCCAGTCGCTGCCGAAAGCCGAACCCCACGTGCGCAACCGCATCCACGTCTACGTCGTTGGCTGATCGGCGCAGGGTCCGGCCGCGCCGGGTGGCCGGGCGGCCGGCGCTCGGCGGCCTGCCGGCGCCGCCGGCACGAGGATCGGGGGCGTGAGCGCAGGGCCGGTGCCCGCTCGCGCGGCGGCGGTCCTGCTCGCGGCCGGGCTCGGCGTACGTCTTGGCGGTCGGCCGAAGGCCCTGGTCCGCCTCAACGGCGAGCCGCTGGTGTGCCGCGCACTCAGGATCCTGAACGAGGCGGGTATCGACGAGGTAACGATCGTGCTCGGTGCCCGCGCGGCGGAGGTCCGCGCCGTGCTCGAGCCTCGCGCGGCGAAGATCGTGGTCAACGAGCACTTCCGGGTGGGTCAGGTGAGCTCGGTCAGGGCGGGGCTCGCCGCCGTCAGCCGGGCGGCCACGGCGGTGCTCGTCGCGCTCTGCGATCAGCCGCTCCTGACCGCGGCCGACGTGGACTTCCTGTTGCGGATCCATGCCGAGCGGCGGGCCGCGGCGACGGTGCCGCGTTCGGCGCACGGCCGCGGCAACCCGGTCGTGCTCGCGCCGCGCGTCGTTGCCGCCGTGCTCGCCGCGGGTCCGGCCGTGGGCCCGCGGCAATGGCTCGACGCGCACCCCACCGAGGTCGTCTATGCCGAGGTGACCCACCACCGCTACGCGTTCGACCTCGACACGGTCAGCCATTGCGAGGCGCTGGTTCGTGCCACCGGCTGGTCCTGCGAGCTGCCGGCGCCCGAGGCCGCCGAGCCTCACCCCGCGGACTGTCAGTCGCTCAGCGACCCCACCTGATGCCGGCGTACAGCGCGCGCGGCGCGGCGGGGCACGCGGTGCGCGGATCCGTGACGCCGCCCGGCACGGCAGGCCACGGCACGGTCGTCACCGGGCCGAACGCGCCGTAGGTCTCGTAGCGGCGGTCGGTGAGGTTGTTCACCACCGCGAACACCGACCAGCCGCCACCGAGCCGCCAGGCGAGGTTGGCATCGAGTGACCTGACCTGAATTTCCTGGTCCAGCCTGATGTTCCCTAAAATTGAGGAACGGAGGGTTGAAGACCATGCCGAAACAACGGTTTACGACTGAAGAGATCATCCACAAGCTGCGCGAGGCCGACGTTTGGATCGGCCAGGGCAAGACCGTTGCCGACGCC
>CAITAM010000486.1 GCA_903890265.1 uncultured Pseudomonadota bacterium
GCCAGCCTGAGTTACGCCGTACGGCGCGAGCCAGAGGGTAGAATGCGAGCCGTCGCTGCGAAGTCCTTGCCGGCGTAGCTCAGTTGGTAGAGCAACTGATTTGTAATCAGAAGGTCGGGGGTTCGATTCCCTCCGCCGGCACCATCCGAACGCACAGGCGGCGCAGGCCGGTTGCTGCAGGGACACGGGTATGGACCGACGCCAATGGCTGGCCGCGAGCGCGGCGTTCGCACCGCTGGTGGCCGGTGCCGCCGCGCCGAGCCTGCGCGAGCGGCTCGTGGGCGCGTGGCGGGTCGTTGACGCGGAAACGGTCAACGCGGCGAGCGGTACGTCGCGGCCGTGGCTCGGTCGGCCGCGGCCGTACTCCGGACTGATCCTGTACCACGCCTGCGGTTACATGAGCGTGCAGATCGGTGCCGCGCGAGCGGCGGCGCGTGACGGGCTCGACTTCGGTGACCTCACCGAGGCCGAGCTGCGCGGCTACGCCGAGACCTGGTACGCGTACTACGGGCGGTTCGAGGTGGACGAAGCGAAGGTGCAGGTGCGGCACGTTCTCGAGGGTTCGCTCTTCGGCTTCGAGACGGGTCTCACCTACGTCCGCGACGTGCACCTTGAGCGGAACGTGCTGACCCTGACGACGGTCGACCGCGACCCGGGACCGGATGGCGATACGTTCAATCGCCTGGTCTTCAGGCGCGCCTGACGACGGCAAGAACCCGGGTTCGATTCGACGCGTTGCGCCGCGTCGATCCGGGTTGATCCCGCCAGCGCGGCTGACACAAAACTGCAGGAAATCGCCGCGTGCGAAGCGCGGTTCAGGTGCGCCGGCCAGCCGCGCTTTTTCGCTTTCCGCGCGGGGTTGATTCCGCTATATTGTTGCTACCGGATTCGAGCGACCGACAAGACTCAGACCGGTAAGCACACGCCCACGCATCAATACGCACTCACGCCACGCACGCGGCAACCCGCACGCGTCTGCCGGTGGTATCAGGGAGTGTGTCTTGAAAAATTTCCATCTCGTCGCCCGTTTGGCGGCACTGCCGGTCGTGATGGCACTGCTTCTGGTAGGCGCGCCTGCGAGGGCAAGCATCGAACTGGACTATTACACGGACACCGACCCCACCAACCACACCGTCTCGGTCGCGGGAAATTCGGTGCTGCAGTTCTCCGGCTCCGTTGATGGCTTCACCATCGTCAACCTGACCGCCGCCGGCCAGGACGCCTTCGGCGGCTCCGGTGAACTGCTCGATGTCAGCGCGCTCGTCGTGTCGACCACGGGATCGGGCACGCTCTACCTCCGTGTCGTCGAGGACGTCACGAGTTCCGCTGCTGGTTACGCGTCGGCGTTTTCCGCCGTCGGCAACAACGTCGCGGCAGAGCGTGGGTTTTCGGGGACCGAATCAACCTCGCCCTATCGAATCTTTCAGCTTGGGCAGACGACGCAGTTCGGCGGCGGACCGACGACCGCGGTGTCAGGCGGCATCAGCGTCGTGTCGGAAGCCATCGTCATCCATGCCTTGGGCCGTGGCGCTAACCTCAGCAGTGACGATTCGGTGGGTTTGGCGCCCGTGCCCGTGCCACCGGCGGCGTGGCTGCTCGGCAGCGGGCTCCTGATGCTGGCCGGGGTCGGGCGCCGGCGCGGGCGGCGCTGAGCCGTCGGGCGGCGCCTGCCGCGCGACACGGTCGCGGTCGAGGGGGCGCCGCAATCGACGCAGCACTCTTGCCCGGTCGACCCTACAATGGCGGCCCGTCAAGCCACCGTTACAGGGTGACCCCGCCATGCACCGTTTCGTGTCGTACGCCCCCGCGCATCGCGTCCGTCCGCCGTTTCGCGCGACGGTCTTTACGGTCCTCCTCACGCTGGTCGCCGTCCTCGCACTGAGCGCGCCGCGCGCGGCGCGCGCCGCCGCCGACACCGATGAATGGTCGTTTGCGCTCACGCCCTACGTCTGGCTGCCGACCATCAATGCCAAGCTGAACTTCCCGTACGGGGGCTCGGGCGGCGACGGCGGCGGCATCCACCTGCCGGGCTTCATCCAGTCCGAGATCGGCCCCAACCAGTACCTGACCAAGCTCAACTTCGCGCTGATGCTGAACGGCGTTGCCCGGCGCGGCCCCTGGTCGGTCAACGGCGACTTCGTCGGGGTCTGGGCGTCCGGACTCGGCGGCACCGTGCGCGGCTTCACGCCGGCCGGCGGTGGGCAGGTCCAGATCCCGGTCGGCGCCGGCGTGGATCACGGCACCGACCTCAAGCTCACCGCCGAGCTCTGGACGGTCACCGGCGGCTACGAGCTCGTCCGCAACGACCGCTTCTCGCTCGACGCGCTGGCCGGTATCCGCTACGCCCACCTGAAAGCCACGATGGACTGGCACCTGTCGGCCGACCTCGTGCTGCCGGACCAGACGCTCGCGGTCAGCCGGTCGGGCACGATCACCGCCGGTCGCGACCCGCTCGATGCGATCGTCGGCGGCCGCGGCCGCTACGCCATCGACGACCACTGGTCGATTCCCTACCAGGCCGACATCGGCGCCGGCGACACCAAGCTCGACTGGGAAGTGTTCACGGGCGTGAGTTACGCGTTCTCCTGGGGGGATGTCAGCCTGCTGTACCGCCACCTGGCGATCGAGGAAGACAAGGGCAAGGTGTTCACGCACCTCTCGCTCGGCGGGCCGGTGCTGGGCGCCACGTTCCGCTTCTGACCGGACCGGCACCGCGCATCGATTGACAGCCGGAAAGTGACGATGGCAGCCTAAGAAAGGACCGGTCACGCCGTTGGCGGCGCCCGACCGGCCGCGTTGTCCTGCACCAGCGAAGGGAGCACTCCCATGACCATCGCGCGTCTGCTTGCCGTTGCCCTGCTTGCCAGCGGACTCTGTGCGGCGCCGGCCCTCACGGCCGGCACCAAGAAGGACTTCGAAGAAGCCACGAGCGCCGACGGGCTGCAGAAGATCAGCGTGCGCGGCATCGATCTCGCCTACGTGCGCCCGGGTGTGTCGTTCAAGGGCTACACCAAGGTGATGATCGACCCGGTGAACGTGGCATTCCGCAAGGACTTCAGCCCGCAGCGCCCGGGCAGCTACGCAAGACTCAGCACCGACGAGCTCAACGGGATTCGCCACGACGTGGGCCGGATCGTGCAGGACGAGTTCGCGAAGGAACTGACCAAGGGCGCTTACGTCCTCGTGACCGCGCCCGGCCCGGACGTGCTGCAGGTCCACCCGGAGATCGTCGACCTCTACGTCAACGCACCGGACCCCATGGCAGCCGGTCGGTCCCGCAGCTACACGACGTCGTCCGGTGAGATGACGCTGATCCTCACGCTGTTGGATTCCGAGACGGGGACGGTACTCGCCCGCGCCTACGACCGTGACGAGGCGCGCGGCACCGGGTCGTTCACCTTGACGACCAGCATCACCAACCGCGCGGACGCCGAGCGCACGGCCGGTGCGTGGGCGCGCATCCTGCGCGCCCGGCTCGACGCGGCGCGCGGCATCAGCCCGTAGGCTGACGGCTGTCGGGCGCGCGACCAGCGCGCCGGCGGGAACTCCCGGGTGGCCGGCTGACTACGGTGTGGTCGGTCGTGCCGGACTCGTCACCGCGCGCGGTGGCGTCTCGGACTTGGGCGGCGCGGGGGCTGCGGCCGTGCGGGTTACGGTGGGTGGCGCCGGGCGGGTGGCCGCGACCGTGGCGGCGCCCGCCGTGGCGGGCGACGGGCTCGATCGGGACGTGACGACGCCGGTCCCTGCGGTTGCACGAGCCGTCACGGGCAGCGGCGAGCCGGGCGCGAGGTAGACGCTGGCGCGCGGCGTCGCGCTCGCCACGCCCGCGGGCGCGGCGTAGGCGTGCGCCACGGGCACGGCGCTCAGGTTGCTGACCGCCGAGTTGTACGCGAAGGCCGTGCCGAGCCAGTGCCCGCCGCTGTAGCCGGATCCGCCGTAGCCGTGGCCGTAATTCACGCCGCCGTAGAACCCGACCAGCGGGCCCCAGTGACCGGGCTGGAAGGCATAGCCGCCGCTTTGCCGGATCCAGTAGCCCGGCGTCCAGAGGAGGCCCGCGCCCGGAGGGCGCACCCAGAGACCCGACACCCACACGTAGCGACCCGGACCCCAGCGCCAGTAGCCCGGGGTCCAGAGGTAGCCCTCGGCCGGCAGCGGCGGCTGCGCGTCCTGGCGCAGCGGCGGCGGTTCGTCGGTGGTGACGATGGGCAGCGTTGGCGCGGTCTGGGTGGTTCCCGGCAGGGCGCCGGCCGTGGCCGCGTCTTCCACCGGTGCCACCCAGTGGCGCTGGTCGCGCTCGGCATTGCTGCCCGGCACCGTGTCGAGGGCCGCGCCGAAGGCGGCCTGTATCGCCGCGACCGGTTGACCGCTGACCGTCATGCCGTTCAGCCGGCCGTCGCGGATCCGGCCCTCGTAGACCACGTCGGTGCTGTACCCGTTCCACTCCTGCGGCGCGTCGTGCCGGTGCAGGGTGATGGACGAGCTCGTCAGGCGCTGGATCGTCCAGTGTTCGTCCGCCCCGTCGGCGCGCCGGTAGCCGCCCTGGTCGAGCGTCAGCGTGAAGCAGTTCGTCCAGCAGAAATGAATGACCGGCGGCGGGGCGGGCGCCTCGGGTGCCACGGCGATGGGTTCGGCCGCGCGGTCGGGCGCGCGGTCCGTGTAGACTCGGTGCCCGTCCGCGTCGAGCGACTCATAAATCGGCTGGGCACCGGCCGGGAGCGACCCGCCCACGAGCAACGTCAGACAGGCGACGGCCGCGCGTGCGCGGGCGGCCCGCACGGTGTTGTGTGGCGCGACACGCAGGAGCCGATCAACAGGCAGGCGGTTCATCCGCAGAGCTTCGCGCGTCGACACGCGGCGAACGGTGACGGCCCGCACAGTGTCGCGGATTGGTGGCGGTTGTGCCGAGAGCGGTGAGCGGTCAGACCCCCACGCCGGTGAACACGGGCCTGGACGTGACGGTCCTTGCCGGCGGCGCTTTGGTACGGACCGGTCTTGGGTTCCCGTGCTGCGGCAGCGCGGGCGTCACGTGAAGCGAGGTGGCGCAGCCGGCGACCCGGTGGTGCGCCGTCACGGACCGAGCGCCCTCAGCGCCTCACCGGCCTCGGGACGGCGGGGCGCCGTGCGGGCGAGCTCTTCGAACAGCGCACGGGCCCGACCCGGGTCGCTCGTGGCGATCGCGGCGCCGAGGTGCAGCAGCGGATCGTAGGCCGGGCGGAAGTCGCTGCTGATCCTGAGCACCTGCAGCAGCGGTCCCTGCAACTGATCGAGCATCGCCGAGGGGTCCGCTGTCGGTCGGATCGTGGTCCCTAACTCGATGAAGCGACGACGCGCCGCGAAGTAGGCCCCGAGCCTCGCCGCGACGTCGTCACCCGCTGCCCCCGCGAGCATCTCGGCAGGCTGCACGGACAGCTCACCGAGCAACGCCGCGAGGCGGCCGGCCGGCGTCGAGTCCGGCGCGTAGGTCACCCGCGGTGCGCCGTAGGCGACGACCGGGTGGTCGTCGGTGTTCAGCGGTGCAGGGTCGGCCCAGCGTTCGAGCGAGCGGGGTCCGCCGATGAAGGCGCCAAGGACCGCGAACTCGTCCTCGACGCCGAACGCGGCCCGCCGCTGCGCGCTCCCCATCGCATTCAGGCTCGCGCGGACCGCGGCCGGATCGAAGCCGGTGGCACCCGGGTGCGCGACCAGCCCGATCGTCGGGGTCACCAGGCTGTTGCTGGCCAAAATCGCGTAGCCGTCGGGGTTCGCTGTGAGGAAGGAGCGAACGATGCTCTTCAACGTCGCGAGATCCAGCTGATGCAGCGGCAGCCACTGGCAAAAGACGCCGCCCGGTTCGAGGCGATCGCGGATCGCCGCAAAATGCTCGACGGTGTAGAGCGTGCCCGTGCCGCTGCGGGCCGGATGGTAGTTGTCGGCGACGATCACGTCATACCGAATCGCGGCCGTCTTGACGTAGCGGCGTGCGTCGGCGGCGATGAAATGCAGACGGGCGCGCGTCTCCGCGGGATAGGCCTGCGTGAATTCCGTCGCCGCGTCGATCACCTCGGGCAGGAGCTCCACGGCGTCGACCGTGACGCCCGGCGTCTCCGCCGCGGTGGCGGCGGTGTTGCCGGCGCCCACGCCGAGAAACAGCACGCGACGCGGCGCCGGATGCAGCAAGAGCGGCAGGAGGGCCTGGCGGCCGTCGACGCGCCGATCGGCGTTGGCGCCTTCCTGCTGGCGGTTGTTGATGCGCAGCCGGGACACGCCCGA
>CAITAM010000487.1 GCA_903890265.1 uncultured Pseudomonadota bacterium
ATACGCTTGGCGCCGCCGGCCGACGCGAGCACGTGCTAGCGCCCGGTTCGATACCGGTGCTCCCGGTCGATCGCGGGGGGCAAGTGACCTATCACGGGCCCGGGCAACTGGTCGTCTATGCCCTGATCGACCTCAAGCGACGCGGTCTCGGAATCCGCGAACTCGTCTCGGCGCTTGAGATGGCCGTCATCGGGACGGTGGCAGGCTTTGGCATCGAGGCCCTGGCACGCCGCGACGCGCCCGGCGTCTACGTCGACGGGGCCAAGCTTGCCAGCGTTGGCCTGCGCGTGCGCCGGCACACCAGCTACCACGGCCTCGCGGTCAACGTCGCGATGGATCTTGAGCCCTTCTCGGGCATCAACCCGTGCGGTTACGAGGGGCTCGCCGTCACGGACCTCTTGACCCTCGGGGTACGGACGACGCCGCGCGATCTCGCCGCTTTGCTGCTGCCGCGGCTGTGTGCCGTCGCGGGCTTTGGCGAGCCCTCCGGTGTCGAGGCTATCGAGCCCGTAGGTGTGCCCGCGTACGGACGGTGAGCGGCTGCGGGTCCCGCGGACTCACCATAGGCGATATTTGGTTCCCGGCTTGTTCAATTCACTTCGCTCAGGAGTCACTGATGAAACGTGTTCAGTCGCAACGTCTGCCGCTGGTTGTGGCGCTGGTCGCGGCCCTCGGCTTATCGGGCCCGTCCCGCGCCGTCGAACCGAAGGATTTCGCGTTGCTGGACAGCAACCGGATTGGCGGGAAGGGTGGCTGGGACTACCTGACCACCGACAGCTCGGGCGCGCGGCTTTTCATCTCGCGCGGTGATCGGGTCGACGTTTACGACACCGCGGCGCGCAAGGTCATCGGGTCGATACCTGACACCAAGGGGGTCCATGGGGTCGCGCTGGCCGAAGCGAAGAACCGTGGCTACAGCAGCAACGGCAAAGGAAACTCGATCACCGTCTTTGAGCTTTCAACCCTGAAGGTCCTGAAAGAATTACCCATTACGGGCGAAAACCCGGATGCCATTCTTTACGAGCCGGTCACCGATACCCTCTACACGTTCAACGGCGAGAGCACGAACGTCACGATCTTCGATGCGACGACGCTTGAGCTCAAGGCGACGCTGCCGGTGCCTGGCAAGCCGGAGTTTGCGGTCAGCGACGCGGGCGGCCGGGTCTACCTGAACATCGAGACGGAACCGGGTCAGCTCGTCGTAATCGATGGGAAATCCATGGCGGTCAAGGCGACGTGGGCACTGAAAGGCTGCAATGCGCCCACGGGGCTTGCGCTTGACGCGGCGCGTCATCGGCTTTTTTCCGTGTGCGATGACAAGGTCATGGCGGTGACCGATGCGGTGACCGGCAAGCCGGTTGCACGGCTCGCCATCGGCGACGGACCGGATGCTGCCGCGTACGATCCGGCACTTGGCCTCGTGTTCAGTTCCAACGGTGACGGTACCCTGTCGATCATTCGCCAGCTGTCGGCCGACAAGTACGCGCCGGCCGTGTCGCTGCCGACGCAAAAAGGGGCGAGAACCATGGCGCTTGATGCGAAGACGCATCGCGTCTACCTCGTGACGTCGGATTTCGGGCCACCGCCGCCCGCGACCGCCGAAACCCCTCACCCGCGTCCGAGCCAGGTGCCGGATACCTTCACGGTGCACGTCGCCGGCCCCCGCTGATCGCTGCCGGCGCGCCGTTCAGGCGGCGCGCCGGCGCGGGCCTTCCGCCCCCACGCTGCCCCCCGTCGGACGCTCTACCGCCCGGCGCTGCCGTCGCGGCGGTTGTGCTGCTTGCCTGAATTTATACATCCGTATAAATTCAGGCGATGACCCTGGCCGCCAAAAGAGCCGCGACACGCGAGCTGCTGCTTGCTGAAGGACGCGAGATCGTCGTCCGGGACGGCTTTGCGGCCATGACGGTACGGCGGGTGGCCGAGGCGGCGGGGGCCAATTTGGGCAGCTTCGTCTACCACTTTGGCTCGCGCGACGCGTTCGTCGCCGAGCTCATCGAGACCTGGTATGCGCCGCTCTTTGAGCGGGTGTCCGCCGAGGTTGCGGGCACCGGCAGCGCCCGCGACCGGCTGCGGGCAGCCATTCTTCAGCTGGTCGACTTTGGCATCGACCAGGACGTCTTCCTCGGTCGACTGGTCATGGCTGCCGCCAGCGGCGAGTCTGCGGCGAGGGGGTTTCTTCGCTCCCTGACGCGGCGCCACCCGCGCTTGCTGCTGCGCCTGGTCGGCGCCGCGCAGCAGGAGGGTCAGATCGCCACCGCGCACCCGCTGCAGGTCGTGTGTTTTCTCATGGCCTCGGTCGGCCTGCCGCGCCTGGTCGCCAGCGCGTGGCAGGGCCCGCCGCTGTTTGGCAGTGACGTGACCGCCGCCATGGCCCGCATCGCCCGTGACCGACCCTACATTGTGCAGCGCCTCGATTGGGCGCTGGACGGTCTTAGCCCCCGAGGTGCCTGATGAGTGCGTCGAACCTTAAGCGTGCGCTGCTTCTGCTGGTGGTGCTGGCGGCCGTCGGCATCGGGACCTACGTCTATCGCCGGCACGGCACGGCGCCGGCGCAGGCCCTGTTCTACGGTAACGTCGACATTCGCGAAGTGACGGTCGGCTTTCGCGTCTCCGGCCGTCTCGCCGCGCTGAGCGTCGACGAGGGTGATGCGGTAAAAGCGGGCGAGGAACTCGGTCGCCTCGACGTCACGCCGCTCGAGCTCGAGCTCAACGAGGCCAAGGCCACTGCCGGTTCGCTCGGCCGGCGCCTCGCGTTGCTGCGTTCCGGGTTTCGCCCCGAGGAAGTCGCGCAGAGCCGTGCGACGGTTGCCGAGCGGCGTGCCGAACTCACCAATGCCGAGCAGGCGCTGACCCGGCAGGAGCAGCTGAAGGGTACCGGGGCCGTTGCGCGGCGGGTCTACGACGACGCCGTCGCGGCCCGGGACGAGGCGCGTGCGCGCCTCGCGGCAGCGCAGGCGAACCTGAAGCAGTTCGAGTCCGGCTACCGCGCGCAGGAGGTGGCGGAGGCGGAGGCGAACGAAAAGCGCGCGGCGGCGGCGACCGCGCAGGCGGCGCAACGGCTGGCCGATGCCGTGCTGCTCGCGCCTGCCGACGGCACCGTGCTGACCCGTGCGGTCGAGCCCGGCGCCATCCTTGCCGCCGGCGCGCCCGTCTTCACGATTTCCCTGAAGCAGCCGGTCTGGGCGCGCATCTATGTCGGTGAAGCCGAGCTTGGCCGGGTGGCGCCCGGCGATGACGTGCTGCTTTACACCGACTCGCGCCGGGAGCGCCCGTATCACGGCCGGGTCGGCTTTGTGTCGCCGACGGCCGAATTCACACCGAAGAACGTCGAAACCGCGGACCTGCGAACGGCCCTCGTCTACCGTGCCCGCGTAGTCGTCACCGATGCCGATTCCGCTCTGCGCCAGGGTATGCCGGTGACAGCAGAGGTCGTCCACCGCGCGACCGACGGCACGGTGAAGTGAGCGAAGCAGTCAGTCTCGCCGAGGTGAGCTACCGGTTCGCCGGCTCGTCTTCTTTCGCGCTGGAAGGCGTGACCGCGAGTTTACCGCCGGGCGGAATCATCGGCCTCGTAGGCCCGGACGGGGCCGGCAAGACGACACTCATGCGGCTGATGGCCGGACTGCTCAAGGCGAGCAGTGGCACGGTTCGGGTGCTTGGTCGGGATCCGCTTGCCGACCACGCCGTGCTTCGCGCGACCCTGGGGTACATGCCGCAGAAATTCGGCCTCTACGAGGACCTGACGGTCCTCGAGAACCTGAATCTCTACGCGGACCTGCGCGCCGTGGTCGGTGAGGAGCGGCGCCGGAGTTTCGAGCGACTGCTGGCGTTCACCGACCTCGCCCGCTTCACCGACCGGCCCGCCGGCAAGCTGTCGGGCGGAATGAAGCAGAAACTCGGGCTTGCCTGCGTGCTGCTCGGCAGCCCCGAGGTGCTGCTCCTGGACGAGCCCTCGGTGGGCGTGGATCCGATCTCCCGGCGCGAACTGTGGCGCATGGTTACGGAACTCGCTGCCGATGGCATGGTCGTCATCTGGAGTACGTCCTACCTCGACGAAGCGGAGCGCTGCACGCACATCCTGCTGATGAACGCCGGTCGCGTCGCCTACGCCGGTGCGCCGGACGAGCTGACCCGCCGCATGGCCGGGCGAAGCTTTCACCTCTCTGGCGGCGACGCGAACCGGCGCGCGCTGCTGACCCGGGCCCTCGCGCTGCCGTCGGTCATGGACGGTGTCATTCAGGGGAGCCGGATCCGGCTGGTGCTGCGCCGCGATGCGACGCCACCGAGCCTTACCGAGCTCGGTGTATCGGCGCCGGCGGCCGTGACGCCCGTCAGGCCCCGGCTCGAGGACGCGTTCGTCGACATCCTGGGCGGCGGCCCCGGCGGGGACTCGGAGCTCGCCCGCCTGATGCCACCGGTCACCCTGGACGAGGCCCAGCGAAAGACGGTGATACGGGCCGTCGCGCTGACGAAGGCCTTTGGCACCTTCCGCGCGACCGACAACGTAACCTTTGCGGTGCCGCAGGGCGAGATTTTCGGCTTGCTCGGTCCGAACGGCGCCGGCAAATCGACCACGTTCAAGATGCTCTGCGGGCTGCTCGTGCCCACCTCCGGTGAGGCCAGCGTGCTTGGCATCGACCTCGGTCGCCAGGCGTCGGCCGCCCGCCAGCGCCTCGGCTACATGGCGCAGAAGTTTTCCCTGTACGGCAACCTGTCGGTGCAGCAGAACCTCGAGTTCTTTTCCGGCGTGTACGGTCTGCGCGGCAAGGCGCAGCGCACCAAGATCGACGAGATGGTCAGGACTTTTGCGCTGGAACCGTTCCGGCGTACCGCCCCAACCGAGCTGTCCCTCGGCTTCAAACAGCGACTCGCGCTCGCCTGCGCCCTGATGCACGACCCTGCCGTGCTGTTTCTCGATGAACCGACTTCCGGCGTCGATCCGGTCACCCGGCGCGAGTTCTGGAGCCATATCAACGGCGTCGTGCAGAAAGGCGTGACCGTGATGGTGACTACCCATTTCATGGACGAGGCCGAGTACTGCGACCGTATCGGCCTCGTGTATCGCGGCCAGATGATCGCGGTGGGGCCACCCGACGACCTGAAGCACGACGTCGCAAGCGCCGAGAACCCGGACCCGACGATGGAGGACGCATTCATCACGCTCGTCGAACGCTCCTCGGTGGCGGAGCCTGCGGCGGCTGCATGAGTAACGGTTCCGGATTCAGCCTGCGACGCCTGGTCGCGCTCTGCCGCAAGGAGTCCTACCAGATCGTCCGCGACCCCTCCAGCGTGATCATCGCGTTCATTCTCCCGGTTGCGCTGCTGATGATCTACGGGTACGGGATCAACCTCGATGCGTCGACCATCCGGATCGGCGTCTACGCACCGGATGCCAGCCCCGCGGCCACGAGATTTATCGAGGCGCTCGGCGCCTCGCGCTACCTCGATACGCAACGGATGGCCTCCCAGGCGGCGCTCGATGACGCCCTTCGTGCGGGATCGATCCGGGGCTACGTGGTGCTGCAGTCGGACTTTGGGCGGAAGCTGAATGACGCGAGTCACGCGGCCCCCTTGAGCGTCGTGACCGACGGAGCAGAGCCAAATACGGCGAGTTTCGTCTCATCGTACGTGCAGGGGGTATGGGCCGGCTGGCTCAGCCGGGAGGCAGCCGATCGCAGAAGCCCTCAGCCGGCCACGATCGATCTCATTCCCCGTTACTGGTTCAACCCTGCCGCGGTCAGCCGGAACTTCATCGTGCCGGGTTCCATTGCGCTGATCATGACCATCATCGGGGCGATGCTCACCTCGCTTGTTATTGCCCGCGAGTGGGAGCGGGGCACCATGGAGGCCTTGCTG
>CAITAM010000488.1 GCA_903890265.1 uncultured Pseudomonadota bacterium
GCGTGTCGTCATCGGCGAGCAGGCACTCGATGCCGATCGACATGTCCGTCAGGCGGCCCGCGGCATTGAGACGCGGGCCGACAAAAAAGCCGAGATCGCTCGCCACCAGCCTGTCCTGCGGCCGGCGGGCGACGGCGCACAGCGCCCGCAGTCCCGGCACCGCACGGCCTGCGCGCACCCGGCGCAGCCCCTGCTCGACGAGGATGCGGTTGTTACGATCGAGCGGGACGACGTCGGCCACGGTGCCAAGCGCGACGAGGTCGAGGTAATCGCTGAGCTCGCCTGTCGGCCTGCCGAGCAGGCGACCGAGGGCGGCGAGGACGTAGAAGGCCACGCCCACGCCGGCCAGTGCGCGACTGGCAAAGCCACTGCCCGGCAGGTTCGGATTGACGTGCACGGTCGCCTCCGGCAGCACGGCACCCGGCAGGTGGTGATCGGTGATCAGAACCTCGAGCCCCGCGGCCCGCGCGGCCGCCACGCCATCGATGCTGGACACGCCGTTGTCGACCGTCACCAGCAGCGACGGTGCGCGTTTCTCCGCCTCAACGACCACCCCCGGCGACAGCCCGTAACCGAGGCGGAACCGGTCGGGCACCAGGAAGTCGACCGAGGCAAAGCCGTAGCGGCGCAGCACCCGGACCATCAGCGCGCTCGCGGTCGCGCCATCGGCATCGAAATCGCCCACGATGAGGACCCGCCCGGCGCGATGGCGGGCGAGCAGCGCGGCCGCGGCCTCGACGCCAGGCAGGGTGCCGACCGGCACCAGCCGCTCGAGTCCGAGCGAGAGCTCCTCCGCGCTCGTCACGCCACGGGCGCCGTAGAGGCGCGCGAGCAGCGGCGTCACGCCGTCGGCGGCGAGAACCGTGGCGGCGACGGGCCGGCGCACGACACGCCGCTGATGGGCCTCGGCACTCAACTGCCCGCCTCCTGCCACCAGGGCCGCTCGCGCCGGAACGGCCGGTACGAGCCGAGTCGTCCGAGCGAGTAGACGCGACCGGCGTACCAGAGCTCGACCCGCTCGAACTCACCGCGGCGCGCGGCCGCGAGAAGCGGCGCGAAGAGCGTCTCGTCCGCGGCCGCGAAAGCGTTGCCATCCGCGCCCAGCGAGGCGACGCGCAGCACCCGAAGCTCGCTGCGGACCGGCGGCGCCGTGGCCGGCAGCAGCACCGACAGGGCGGCGAGAAACGGCTCGTTGCCGGCGACAGCCGGCCGCTGGCTGGGCGCCGGCAGCGGTGCCTCGGACGCGCCCCACAGCCACAGGGTGTTCGGTGCCAGCGCCGACGGCCCGGCGGCCGCCTGCGCATGGAGCCACATGTCCCGCTCGGCCATCAGCGCGCGCAGCCGCCGACCGCCCGCGCCGGAGGGCAGGATCGGCGCCACGTCGCGCCCCGTCGACCGCTCGGGATCGTGCGTGACGGTCGGCGCGAGATCGGCCGGCGCGCGGAACAGAAGACCAAAGCGCGTCGCGACGAGCTCGGTACCGTCGCCGGCAAACTCCTCGCCGTGGCGCGCAACCAGCCGTTGCGCGCGCTCGGCGTCGAGCGTCACGGGCCCCGCCGCATGCACCCTTACGTGGTTCATGCCGGCCACGAGATGCAGCGGGGTGGCGACGTACCACCGCGGTGACGGCGGCAGCCCGGCGGCGGTCGCGAGCAGCGAGGCGACCGGCAGCGCGGCCGGCTCGGCTACGCCAAAGGCCGCGGCCGCGAAGGCGCGCCAGTCCGCGGGCGCGGGCCGGCTGGTGGCCCGGGCGAGGAAGCGCTCGAGTGCCGGCAGGCGCGGTGCGATCTCCGCCTCGACGTCGAGCGGCGCCAGATCGGCGAGGACTGCCCGCAGCCGCGTCAAGCGCGACCCCGTGCCGGTGCGGCCGAGGTCCGGTATCGTTGACCCATGAAACTGACTCCTACCGCCCGCGAGGGCGCTCATCTCGTGCTCGGCTACGCACCGGGCGAAGTACGCCTCGCCGACCGGCGCATAACCACCCCCGCGCTCGTCAGCGCCGAGGCGGTGAGCGACTGGCCGGCGGCGGCGGTCGACACTCTAAACGAAGCGAGCCTCGCGCCGCTCATCGCACTCGCGCCCGAACTCGTGCTGCTCGCCACCGGCAGCCGGCAGCGATTTCCGCCACCGGCGTTACTCGGGCTCCTCTACGCGCGCGGCATCGGCTGCGAGGTCATGGCGACCGACGCGGCGTGCCGCACCTACAACGTCCTGGTCGCCGAGGACCGGCGGGTCGTCCTCGCACTGCTGTTCGACTGAACGGTCGACCGCGGCCCACCCGGCCTCAGGGATTGCGGGGTGGCAGTAGACCGGTCGGGTCGACCGGCTTGCCGTCCTTGCGGATCTCGAAGTAGAGCTCGTCGTCGCCCTCCGGTGTCGACCCGACGTGACCGAGCGGCATGCCGCCCGTGCAGACGTCGCCCTCGCCGACCGCCGCGTCGGCGAGGTGCGCGTACGCGGAGAGGTAATGCTCGTCATGGCGCACGATCACGAGCAGCCCGTAGGCGCGCAGGCCCTGGCCGCGGTAGACCACCCGTCCGGCCGCGGCGGCGCGCACGAC
>CAITAM010000489.1 GCA_903890265.1 uncultured Pseudomonadota bacterium
CCGCAGCGACTTGCGCAGGACGTCGGCGAACTGCCGCAGCGCGTTGTCCCCGGCGTCGTGGCCGCGGGTGTCATTGAGCTTCTTGAAGTGATCGAGGTCCGCCAGCAGCAGTGCATAGCCCTGCCGGTCCGCCGCGAGGCCGCGCACCGCGTCCTCGAGCGAGCGCCGGTTGAGGAGACCGGTGAGGCTGTCGGTGGCGGCCTGGCGCTGCGTTTTCTGGAACGCGCGCACGGTGCCGATCCGGGCCCCGGATTGGATTCCGAGGGTCGTCAGCTGCGAGACCTGCAGTGGCGTTGCCGGAACACCCCGCGGGCCGGTGGCATGCAGGACGCCGAGCGAGCGGCCCATGAAACTGACCGGCACGCAGACCGCCGACAGCGCGCCCGACGGCCGGTTGCGCAGCCGCGCACAGGCGTTCAGCGCCTCGCTGTCCGCGAAGGCGACGGGGTTGCCGCGCCGCACCGCCACGCAGCTGAACGGCGACTCGACGCCGCAGCCCGGCGCACCCGCGACCGGGTGCGCGGTCGCGCACTCCAGGTGGGCGCGCGAGGAATCCGAGATCAGCAATTCCATCGGCATGTCGGCGGCCACGACGGTCATGGCGCGCGCGATCGCCGCGTGCACCTCGTCCTCGGCATCGGCCATCTCGAGGGCTTCGACCAGCTGCGCGCCAAAGGCGTCCCGTTCGGCGTCGGCGCGCAGCCGCGTGATCATCGAGCTCACCTGCTCGGCCATGGCATTGAGCGCCCGCGCGAGCGCGCCGAGTTCATCGCGCCCGCCCGGCTCGCAGCGCCGGTCGAGCTCACCCTCCTTCATGGCATCCGCCACGTCCCGCACCCGGCGCAGGGAGCTGCGGATCGAGGCCGAGACCAGCGCCACCAGCAGCGCCGTGGTGAGCGTCGTCAGCAGGAACGCCCCGACGATCCAGCGCTTGGCCGTGGCCGCGGCATTCGCCGCATCGTCGTTCGCCGAGATGACGCTGCGCGAGAGCATCCCGGCCTGCAGGTCCATGGCCGCCGTCAGCTCCCGGCTCGAGGCGTCCACCGCCGGCAGCGCGTCGCTCGCCACCCTCGCATCGCGCAGACCGGCGCGCGCCGCGTCCACCGCGCGGGACAGGAAGAGCTCGGCGAGTCGCCGGGTCTTCTGCACGCTCTCGACGAGTTCCGGTGAGAGACCGAGGTGGTCGAGGGTCTGCAGGTCGCGGCGCAGGTCGCCCGCGCTCGCGTCCACTTCCTCGCCGAGTGCCGCACGCTCGGCGGCGTCCAGCGTCGCGCTCGTCAGGACGCGGTTGAGATCGGCGCGCAGCGTCGCGTGCAGCGTCTCGATGTCCTGGTGGTAGCGCGACGCCTTGCTGGTGAGTGCGAGCTCGTCCATGGCCCGGGCCTGCACGTCGAGCGCGTGCCAGGCGATCACGCTCACGATACCGAGCGCGAGCAGCAGCAGGCCGTTGATGAGCAGCAGCCGGGCACCGACCGACAGACCGCGCAGGCTGAGGACGTCCGTGACCTTCAGAAACACTGCGTGAAACTCCTAATCCTTTTGTCTTTACCCCTATCGACCCGGGCGCGGGCCGCTTGAGCCCGGGCGCGGGCTCATTACGTGACGGGGGTCACAAGTCGGGGGCGCGCGCCGGGGGCGCCGCTCACGCGGGCGGGTCAGCCGGGATCGTCCATCAGGCGCCGGGCACGACTCAGGCGCCACTCGCCGTCCGGCTCGTGCTCGTACACGTCCTCGAGCGTCGTCGACGTCTCGTTAAGATGCGTGTCGAGCGCAATGCGGTTGTCGAACACGAAGCACTCGCCGTCCCAGTCACGCCCGGCGTCGGGCATCGCCCTGAAGTAGTTCAGGATGCCGCCGTCGAGCTGGTAGACGGGCAGGTCGAACTCGCGCATCCAGGCCGAGGTCTTCTCGCAGCGGATCCCCCCGGTGCAGTACATGGCGACCCGTTTGTTCGTGGCCTTCCACTCGGCGACGTGCGCCCGGACGTACGCCGGGAAGTCACGGAAGTGGCGAACCCCGGGGTCGATGGCGTTACGAAACCGACCGAGGCGGAATTCGAAGCTGTTGCGGTTGTCGAGCAGGACGACGTCCGGCTGGTCGATGAGCTCACGCCACTCGGCGGGGCTTACGTTGATGCCGGTGCCCTGCGTGACGTCGACCCCGTCGATACCGAGCGGCACGATCTCGGCCTTGCGCCGGATTTTCAGGCGCCGAAACGGCACCGTCGTGCAGGCCGTGCGCTTGAAGACCGTGCCGGCATAGCCCGGCCACGCACCAAGACCCGCTTCGAACGCATCGAGCGCGGCCGCGGTCCCGGCCAGCATGCCGTTGATGCCCTCGGGTGCGACCAGGATGCTGCCGGTGAGGTCGGCGGCAAGCGCGCTTAGCGCCGACACGACCGCCTCGACGTCCTGCGGCGGCGTGAAACGGTAGAAGGCGGTGTGCTGCAGGCAGGCAATGGGATCGGCGGTCACGACGGTCGTTCTGGAATGGCGGCAGGACGCCCCAGTGTGGCACGCCCGCCGGCACCGGCGCCAACACGGCCGCCCGTGCCCGCGGTCCGTGCGCCGCCCGGGTCCGACCGGCCAGGGCCCGGCAGGCGCCGGCGAGCCCCGATGCACGCCTAGCGCGGTGTCGTCTCCATGCTCGCCGCCTTGGCGAGCAGCGCCTCGGCCATCCGGATGCTGGCTATGTCAATCAGCCGACCGTCGAGCGACACGGCGCCGCGGCCGGCCCTCGCCGCTTCCGCCATCGCCTCGACGATCCGGGTCGCGCGCGCCACCTCCGCCGCGGTCGGCGTGAAAACCTCGTTGGCGAGCGCCACCTGGGACGGGTGAATGGCCCACTTGCCTTCGTAGCCGAGCACGGCCGCCCGGTTGGCGGCGGCCCGGAATCCGTCTGCGTCGCCGAAATCGCCGAACGGGCCGTCGATCGGCCTGAGCCCGTAGGCACGGCAGGCGATCAGCATGCGCGTCTGCGCCGCGTGCCAGGGATCGGTCCAGAAATACTGCCGGCTGCCGTCAGCGGCCGGGTCGGTCAGCACCCCGGAGTCGCGGTTGACGCCGCCAATCACGGTCGTGCGGGCCCGAGTCGAGGCGGCATAGTCGGCGACACCGAAGGACATGGCCTCGAGCCGCCGGCTCGCCTGCGCGATCGACTCCACGTTGGCCATGCCAAGGGCGGTCTCGATCAGGACCTCGAAGCCGAGTCGCTTGTCACGCCTCTTCGCGGTCTCGATCTGCGTCACCAGCATGTCGATCGCGTACACGTCCGCCGCCGTGCCTACTTTGGGAATCAGCAGCAAATCAAGGCGCGGGCAGGCCTCGACGATCTCGATGACGTCCCGGTACATGAAGTGCGTATCGAGGCCGTTGATCCGCACCATCATCGACTTGCGGCCCCAGTCGATGTCGTTCAGCGCCTCGATGATGTTGCGTCGGGCCTGCTCCTTGTCATCGGGCGCGACCGCATCCTCGACGTCGAGAAATACCACGTCGGCCGCCGAGGCCGCGGCCTTCTCGAAGAGCGCGGGATTGGACCCGGGGACCGCCAGCTCGGATCGCTGCAGGCGTGGGGTGGCTTGTTCGATGGTGGTGAAGCTCATGGCTAACTCCGCAGGTGGGGCAGCGCGTCGTGCGCGGCGGTGACAGGGTCGGGGCGATCGTGCATACCAATTCCGGTGTTCACCCCGTCGCCCCGAGGCCTGCCGCGGCGCAGTTGATCGACAGCAGCAGTGCCGTGCGTGCCTCGTTATCCCCGCCCGCCCGCAGCGCGCGCAGCAGTTCGACCTGGCCGCGGCTCACCTGGTTGATCGCGGGCAGGCGCCGCGCGAGGCGGCGCCGGAAACGGGGAAAACGCTCGGCAAGCTCCGCCGCCTGGGTGACCTCGAGGATCATCGCGACGGTCAGGTGGTACTCGCGCTCGACGTCGCCGAAGACCGTGACCGCCACCGCGCTGTCGGCCACGAGCGCGGAAAATCCCCGGGCAATGTCAAGGTCGACGTGCAGCAGCGTGCGCTCGACCTCGTCGATGATCAGCCGGAAGAGCCGTGACTCGGCGAACATGCGCCGCAGCAGAGCACGACCGCGTTCGCCACGGACATCGACGAACGCCTTGAGGCCGCTGCCGAGCCCGTACCAGCCCGGCAACAGGTGACGATTCTGGGTCCAGGCGAATACCCACGGAATCGCGCGCAGGTCCGCCAGCGCCTGGGTCGCGTCGCGCCGGGCCGGCCGGGACCCGAGATTAAGCAGCGAGAACTCCTCGAGCGGGCTGCCGCCCTGCAGGTAGGTGAACAGCTCCGGCTTCTCGACGAGCCTGCGGTAGACCGCCGCCGAGGTACCGGCCAGTGCCTCCATCGCCTCGTCAAACTCCGGCACCGGTCGCAGGGCGGGATCGCGGTCGGATACGAGGACGTGTTGCAGCACGGCCGCCGCCAGCAGTTCCACCTGGTAGGCCGCCGTGCCGCGGTTGGCGTACTTGAGTGAGACCACCTCGCCCTGTTCGGTCACGCGGAACTGGCGCCGTATGGAGCCTGCCGGAGCGGCCGCGATCGCCCGGCCTGCCGGCACCCCGCCGCGACTGACGGAGCCGCCTCGGCCGTGGAAGAACGTGATCGTGACGCCGTGCTCGCGGCCGATGCGGGTCAGGGTGCTCTGTGCCTTCGACAATTCCCAGTTGGCCGCGAAATAACCGCCGTCCTTGTTCGAATCCGAGTAGCCGATCATGACTTCCTGAAGGTTGCCCTGCGCGTGCAGGCTGCGCTGCACCAGCGGAATGCCGAGGAGCTCGCGAAGGATGGCAGGCGCTGCACGCAGGTCAGCAATGGTCTCGAGCAGGGGCACGATCGGCAGGACGCAGCGCTCCACGGCGCGGGCATCGTTGAACAGCCCGGTCTCCTTCGCCAGCAGGTACACGGCGAGCACATCCGCGACGCGATGGGTCATGCTGAGTATCAGGGCGCCAACGGCCTCCCGGTCTACCTCTGCGCGCATCTCGGCGATGGTCCGAAACGTCGCGAGCGTCTCGCGTGCCCCGGCCGACAGCCCGTCGAACGTGCTGGGCGCCGCCCGGGGCTCGGCGAGCCGAGCGAGAAGCCACTGCTGCCAGGCGCTGGATCCGGGATCGGGCGGCTCGCGATCGGCGTGCATCGCCCGGTATATCTCGCCGACGGCGGCGTTGACCCGCATGCTGTTCTCGCGAATGTCGAGCCGTACCGCACTGAACCGGAACGTCGCGACCTCGTGACGCAGCGGACGCACCAGGAGATCCGCGACCCGCGCTGCACCGATCGCCACCAGCGCGTCACTCATGCTGTCGAGGTCGTCGAGGAGCCGGTCGGCATTGGCATAGGCGCCGATCGGTTTGCCGCCCTGCCGCGCGGCGTGATCGATCATGACATCGAGCCGGGCCGCGATCGCGGCCGCGTACTGGCGGAACGGTTCGCCGGGATTGCGCGCGGCGATGGCCTTGCCGTCCTCGACGGTCGCCAGCGCGAGCTGCACGGCCTCGGAGAATTCGTAGGGAAGCGCGTGCGCGGGCACCGCGATACTGAGGTTCCTGATCAGGTCTGCGAGGCGCTGGCGATAGCGCCGCAGGCAGGCGAGGCGCATGTCCCACAGCGCGTCACGCGTCACCGCGCTCGTGACGTAGGGATTGCCGTCGCGATCGCCGCCAATCCAGGAGCCGAACTGGAACATCGGGGGCACGTCCAGCGTCTGCCCCGGGAAGTGGCGCCGGAACTCGTACTCCAGGTACGAAAGCAACTGCGGCACCACGTCGAACAGGTTCTCATCGAAGAAGTACCGCCCCCAGGCAACCTCCTGCTGCACCGTCGGCTTGTCGAGGCGCAGCTCGCCGGTCAGCCACAGAAGCTCGATCTCGCTGGCAAGCGCCGCGACGATTTCCTCGCGCTCCCGCTCCGTCCAGCGCGACGACTCGAGATCGAACAGGCGGCGGTAGATGCGACGGTGCCGCTCGAGCACGGTGACGCGCTTCGCCTCGGTCGGGTGCGCGGTCAGCACCGGCCGGATACGCAGCCCCTGAATCGCCTCGCGGACCGCGGTCGCCGAGACCCCGGCATCGACGGCCGCCGTCAGTGCCTGTGCCAGGGTTCCGGGTACGTGGTCGCGTCCGCGATCGCGCTCGAGCGCCCGGCGCTGGCGCATGTCGCGGTTCTGCTCGGCGATCGCGAGCAGCTGGAACCAGATGCCCTGCGCCTGCACGGTCCTGGCCAGCAGGGCAGCCGGCATGCCCTCGGTCGTCGCCGCGCCGCGCAGGACCCGCGCCACGGCCGGTTCGTAGCGCTCGACCACCCCGACCAGGAGGTCGAACAGGAGCCCCGAACGGGAAAAGCCGTCGAACGCCCCGACTCCGCTGAGCTCGGCCTCATCCGGCAGGCATGCACCGGTCACCGCACCGCGGTCCTGCGACCGAGCGCCTCGGCCACCGTGGACCCGAGTTCCGACGCACTCGGCGCGACCCGCAGGCCGTGCGCGCGCATGATCTCGGCCTTCTCGGCGGCGGAATCCCCTTCCGCGGAAATAATGGCCCCGGCGTGACCCATGCGGCGGCCCTTCGGCGCCGTCACGCCCGCGACATAGCCGACCACGGGCTTCGTCATGTGCTGCTGGGCAAAGGCCGCCGCCTCGGCCTCCTGCGGCCCGCCGATCTCGCCGATCATGATGACCGCCCGGGTCTCGGGATCCGCCTCGAAGAGCGCCAGGTGGTCGAGGAACGAACTGCCGTTGATCGGATCGCCGCCGATGCCGACGCTGGTGGTGACGCCGAGCCCAAGCGCGGTCAGCTGCGCCGCCGCCTCGTACCCCAGGGTCCCCGAGCGCGACACGATGCCAATCTCGCCGCGCCGGTACACGTGGCCCGGCATGATGCCGAGCATGGCCTTGCCGGCACTGATGATTCCGGCACAGTTCGGGCCGACGACGAGCGTGCGCCGCTCCCGCTGGTAGCGCTTCAGGTAGCGCTTCACGTGCATCATGTCCTGCGCCGGGATACCGTCCGTGATGATGCAGACGAGGCGCAGTGCGGCGTCGGCCGCCTCCATCAGGGAGTCGGCCGCAAATGCCGGCGGCACGAAGACGATACTCGCCTCGGCACCGGTGGCCTGCACCGCTTCCTTGACCGTATCGAACACGGGCCGCCCGAGATGTTCGCGCCCGCCCTTGCCGGGCGTCACACCGCCGACGACGTTGGTGCCGTAGGCGATCATCTCCTTCGCATGGAACGTCGCTTTGTCGCCGGTAAAGCCCTGCACGAGCACGCGAGTGTGCTCATCGATCAGGATACTCATACGCCTCGATCTCCCCAGAACGGCCTAGAACGGGTCCTACTGCACGCCACCGTCGCGGGCCGCCAGCACGGCCTTCTCGGCCGCCTCCGCGAGAGTCTCGGCCGTAATGATCGGCAGGCCACTCTCCCGTACGATGCGCCGGCCCTCCTCAACGTTCGTTCCGGCGAGGCGTACGATCAGCGGCACCCTGAGCTGTTTCGCCGCCTGCACGACGCCGGTGGCGACCCAGTCGCAGCGGTTGATGCCGGCAAAGATATTGACGAGGATCGCCTTGACGTTAGGGTCCGTCAGCACGAGGCGAAATGCCGCGCCGACCCGCTCCGGCGAGGCGCCACCGCCGATGTCGAGGAAATTCGCGGGCTCCCCGCCGGCGTATTTGATGCTGTCCATGGTCGCCATCGCGAGACCGGCGCCGTTGATGATGCAGCCGATGTTGCCGGTCAGCCCGACGTAGTTCAGCCCGAACTCCGCGGCCTGTGCCTCGCGAGGGTCCTCTTCCGCCGGGTCGCGCATCTCCGCCACCCGGGGGCGCCGGAAAAGCGCGTTGTCATCGATGGTGATCTTGGCATCAAGGGCGATGACCCGATCGTCGTTGGTCACGACCAGCGGATTGATCTCGACCATGGTCGCATCGAGATCGCGGAAGGCCCGGTAACAGCCGAGTATGGTCGATACGGCCTGGCTCACCTGCTTCATGTTGAGACCGAGACCGAAGGCGAGTTCGCGTGCCTGGAAGGTGGCGAGCCCGGCCGCCGGGTCGACTTCCTGGTGCAACAGGCCATCGGGCCGGTGCTTGACGAGTTCCTCGATCTCCATGCCGCCCTCGCGGGAGGCCACGATCCGGATGCGCTCCGTCTTGCGGTCCAGCACGAAGCCGAGATAGATCTCGCGCTCGAAGGCTTCGGCACGCTCGACATAGACGCGATGGACCACCTTGCCGGCCGGGCCGGTCTGCTCGGTGACGAGCGTGGCGCCCAGCAACGCGCTCGTCGCCTCGGCCACTTCGTGGTACGTGCGACACAGCCTCACGCCACCGGCCTTGCCACGCGCGCCGGAGTGGATCTGCGCCTTCACCGCCCAGTGCCAGCCACCCAGCTCGGTCGCTACGTAGACCGCCTGGTCCGCACTGTAGGCGACACCGCCGGGCGGGACCGCAACCCCGAAGCCCGCGAGCAGTTCCTTCGCCTGATACTCGTGAATTTCCATGAACGTGCCTCACTTCACCGGTGACAGCCGCGGGCACGGGCGCGTGTCGGGCCGACGCCTGACGTGCTGCCGGCAACGGTGACAATACCGCACGTCGTGGACGCACAGTCCGACGCAGGCCCATTACCGCGCTTGGCATAGCGGCATGATGGGTAACGCATCGAGCATAGCGCAGGCCCGCGACGCGACGCCACGCGAAATCGAGCCAGGCGCGCTCGCGTTTTTTTGCCGCCGTGCACCAATAATTCCATCACTCGTCCGCGTCCTACTCTCGAACGTTGGCAATCATTGCCGCACCGCACCGCACCGCACCGCATCGCATCGCATCGCACCGCATCGCATCGCATCGCATCGCAGCCAATCGTGGCACCGTCGCCCAAGACACTGTCGACCGGTGCATCGGCGCTCAATCGGTTGCTGTCTCCAGCAGACTCCGGGATCGACGCCTCGCCGTTCGGGTCGCAGGCGACGCGCGCCGAGGAGAATTGCCCGTTGTTGCAATGCCGGATGCGGTGAGGCCCACGCGCAGAACCCGGCGCGGGCCCTGGCACGCCGTTCCCCGTGCCGGTTGTACACTCCCGAGGTCGGCGGGTCGAAGACCCGTCATCGCTCGCACGCAACCCCCTCATCAGGAGGCCGACGATGTCCCGCTACCGAGTCCTGTCCGCGCTACTGATCGCCGTGATGCTGGGCGCGTGCGTGACGCCCATGGGTGGAAGAAGCCAGAACTCCTCGAGCCTGGTCTCGTTCCTCTACCCGGACGGGCATCTGCCGCCGGCGACGGGTGCGGTGCCGGAGCTCCACCTGCCGCTTCGGGTCGGCCTCGCGTTCCTGCCCTCCGCGCAGTCCGAGGCGGCGGGCCTTGACGAGGCGCACAAGGCGCAGCTGCTGGAGCGGATCCGCCAGCGCTTCGTCGGCCGCCCGTTCGTCTCCGACATCACGGTCATCCCGGACTACTACCTCGCGAGCCGTGGCGGCTACCCGGGTCTCGAGGCACTGAAGCGGCTCTACTCGTTTGACGTGCTGGCGCTCGTCTCCTACGACCAGGTGACGAATGTCGATGCGAACCGCGGCTCCCTCACCTACCTCACGATCGTCGGTGCCTTCATCGTCGATGGCAACAACTACGACACGGCGACGCTGGTCGATCTCGCGGTCGTCGATCCGGCAACCCGCAGCCTCATCCTGCGGGCCGGCGGCACGGACTCCCGCCACTCGTCGGCGACGCTGGTCAAGGTGGGGGAAAGCGTGCGCAAGGACGCGGCGGCAAGCTTCGATGCCGCGACCGACCGGATGATCGCGAACTTCGACGGCGCGCTGACCGCTTTCGAGCAGCCCGTGCACGACGGCAAGGCGCAGGTCCGGGTGGTCGACAACCGCGCGGGCGGCGGTGGCGCCCTTAATGCCGTCAGCTTCGTCGCCTTCGGCGCCCTAGGCGCGCTGGCGGTCGGGATGCGCCGCCGGCAGGCCCGCGCCCGTCAGCCGAGCGCGTAGAGCACCTCGACGAGCCCGGCAATCGCGCCGTCCAGTCCGGCGACTTTCGGGTTCGTCGACTCGATGAGGTAGTACTCGTCCGGCGCGTGCTCGCCGGCACCGTGGCCCAGTCCGAAGGAACCGGCGGCGAGGCTGAGCGGCGGATCGGTGAAGCGGTAGCCCGGCCACGAGCCCGGATCGCGCGGCAGCAACTGCGGCGTCACGCCGAGCTTGCGGTAGGTGCCGAGGATCGCCTGCATGATCGGGCTGCTCTCGTCCGTCTGCGTCGGCCCGTAGCCACCCGTCACGTTGACCTCGATGTCACCGAAACCCTGCTTCGCGAGGTGGGCTTTAAGCTTGGCGACCGTGTCCTCGCGGGTCATGTCCGGCACGAGGCGCATGTCGATCTTGGCCACCGCGCGGTGCGGCAGGACCGTCTTCCCGCCGGGGCCGGTGTAGCCGCCGACCAGGCCCTCGATGTTGATCGTCGGGTTCGCGACCAGCCGCTCGAGCGACTCCCGCCAGCCGAGGTCGTGCACCCAGTGGCTGACGCCGTACTGCTTCTTGACCGACGCCTCGGAGACGCTCGCCGCATAGGCCGCGATCATCTCCTTCTGCCGCGCGGTCAGCGGCCTGACCTTGTCGAAGAACCCCTCGACGGCGGGCGTGTGCCCGTCGGGTCCCACCAGCGTGTTCAGTGCCTTGATGAGGTGCCAGGACGGCGAGTCAACCTGCGCCTCGCGACTGGAGTGGATGTCCGCCCGCGGTCCGCGACCCCAAGTTTCGCCGCTCGACACGAGTTCGAGCTCGACGACCCCCTTGGCACCGAGATCCACCTCGAGATCGCCATCGGGCGTCTGGTCCGCCGACGGGAGCAGCATCCCGCTGCACGTCTTCAGTGCCGCGAACACGTCCGGCGTCAGGACGATCTCGCCGAAGTTCGGTGAGCCGATCTCCTCCTCGCCCTCGCAGACGAGTACCAGATTGACGGGCAACCGGCGACCGGACGCCTTGAACGCCATCAGCGCGCCCAGGAGCGCGTTCTGCGGCCCTTTCTGGTTGACCGCGCCGCGCCCCACGCAGACGGTGCCGAGGCCTTCCCTCGCGACCAGCCGCCCCTCGAGCGGGGGCGACGTCCACTCCTTTGCGACGTACTGCTTCACGTCGTACATGAAGTAGATCGCCACCGTGTTGGCCGCCCCGGCGTTCAGCCGCCCGAACACGCCGGGCTTGCCCGAGGTCGGAACGAGCCGCACGTCCGTGAATCCGGCCTCGCGCGCCAACGCCGCCATGTACTGCGCGCCCGCGGGGTAGTTGCGGTTCTCAGCGGCAATGGACGGCAGCGCGATCCAGTCCTGCAGGCGCTTCACGTTCTTCGCGTGCATTCGGGGGATCTCGGCCAGCACGGCCGTGCGATCCGCAATATCGCGAGCCGCCATGGCGGTGGCCGGAACCGCGGCCAGCGCCACGCCGGCGACGGCACCCTGAACGAAATCCCGTCGGTTGATACCCGAACTGTCAGCCATGGCCATGATCGCTCCGTGGTCAGCGCCAAGCACCCGACGGGCGGCGCACCGGCAGCGTAGTGGCCCTGCCCGGATCGTGGTCAGCCCGATTGACCGACTATGCCGTGGTTCGCAGCGGAACCTCAAGAACGGGTCGGCCAGACCTTGTCGCCTTACCTCGCAGCCGACCACCGCGCGCCGCGCGCCTCCGCCAGAAACCGGCCGCCGTACCGCGCCCGGTTGGCGCGCCGCCGCACGGCGCGTGACCGAACGGAACGGACTCCGGCGTGCCGTGCTGGCGACGCCAACGGGTACCGAAAAATAACGCCCGACTGCGGCGCTCTGCGTCGAGTGCGACTGGCTCAGGCCGCCTTGCGGCAACGGCCGCGGCGGACCTCAAAAACCACTCCGCCGCAGCTAAGGGCATGGCCGTCGCGCCGGCCGAGCCCGCGATCGGTCGTTACTTCACGCTTTGCGGGACGCAGGACAGCAAGAGCTTGTGACGCGCCTTGTCGAAGGTGACCTCGGAGCAGGAGGCCAGCGCGTCGGTACCAAGGGTGATGCGCTTTACGGTGTATTCCGCCCGGTCCTGTTTTCCGGTGACCACCACCTCGTCGGAATCACCGCCCGGGTCTGTTTCGGCGACTTTGGTTGAATCGCCATAGTCCCCGAGCCGACCCGTCAGGTCCGACACCTGAAAAGGCCCGAGCACCCATGGGTTCGCCAGATGCAACGGCCGCACGGGCCGGCGGGCGCCCAACACGATGGGCATTGTGGCGACCGGCCCGTTCCATTTTGCGCCATTGGCCCGCGCAAGCACCGCTGCGCCCTCTGCGGTCACCAAAGTCTCCCTGCGCCTGAAGCTGAAATTGACGAAGAGATCCTCGTTACCGACTCGACTCTCGGTTCCGAGACCCTGCCCGTGCTTGGCCACCAAGGGCAACGAGTACAGCGTTTCCTCCGCCTGTGGGTCGCGCAATTTAAAGCTGACGGTGTCCTGGCGGAGGTCGCCCGGACCGAGTTCGCCGTCCGCGTCGGAGCCGAGAGGGGCCTCCGTCCACACCACCAGGCCCCACTCGCGCAGGCCGGCCACGCGGTAGAAGGTCAGGGTTTCCTCGGCCTGCACCGCAACGGGACCCACATGGATATCGAGCTGTGGGCCGAGCCACCATGACGAGAGTTTCGCGCGCCGAGCGCTCTCGGCCGTCAGGATCAGAGAAGCCCCGTCGGGCACGACCTGAAGGCGAAGCTCCGTTTCACCGATGAGACCAGGCGCGAATTCGCCAGGACTGAGCCGCAAGGTAGCGTCCGTGCCGGCCGCCCCCGCAAAGGTGTACCCCGCGCAGCACAAGGAACCGGCGGCAGCGAGAATCCGCGCCGCCAACCGCCACCGCACCGGCGGATGCTTTTCAAGTGACCGGGCCCTGCACTGCGTCATGCAATCGGGAACTCGTAGGTTGTACCGCACTCGGCGCCATTCACGCGGCAAGGCGCCACTTTAACCCGTGCACCCCTCGATTCGCGCGACGGACGCCGGACCGCGGCTCGGCTGCAGCCCGATTTGCCGTGGCGGCCCGCCGTGGGCGCGACTGCCTTGAGCCACCAGGTCGCGGGGTAGCCCAGCCAACGCACGGCGGATCTGACCCGTTCGCGGGCGGGGCTGCAATACCGAACCCTGAGTCGGAACACGACGGATCCCGTTTCAGGAAGGTTGCCGGATCCGCTCGCGCACGACCGCATGGCCTGGCCAGCTCGCCGCGTTGCCTCGGCGACCTGATCCGTCCGCGTGGCGCTTCACCGGAGTGGCACCGCCCGACGACGGTTGAAGTTCACCGCGTAGTGGGGCATCTCTTGGTGCAGTGGAGTGGCGAGCCATGTCGGCTCAGAGCGCGGCCTGCCGCGATGCAACGGACCGACCGGCGACGGGCTCGGGTTCGTGCTGCGCGCACCGACGATCCGGTCGGGGTCGCGTTGCCGTGTCCGATGCCCCCTCGGACCGCCCGTTGATGTCAGATGGCGGTGCAGGCAACCTCTGCAGACCCGGCCGGGCAGCCACACGGAATCGTTGAACGGAGTGGCGCGGACTGCGTGGGGTGTCGTCAAGGGTGCCGCCCAACACGCGGCAGCGCCTCACCAGAGGTCATGGTCGTTCCCTAACGCCTTGTTTTTTTATCGCTTTTTTGGTGGGCGCGACAGGGATCGAACCTGTGACCCCTTCCATGTCAAGGAAGTGCTCTACCGCTGAGCTACGCGCCCG
>CAITAM010000490.1 GCA_903890265.1 uncultured Pseudomonadota bacterium
GACTGGATCACCATCGGCGGACTGCGTGGCAAGGGACTGGCGCGACTTGCCTTGTCGCCGTTTGTACTTCTGCGCGCCCTGTATCAGGTTGTCGGCGTACTTCGGCGCCAGCGCCCTGACGTGGTGCTCGGTCTTGGTGGCTTTGTATCCGGCCCTGGCGGCGTCGCCGCGCGGTTATTGCGCTTGCCGCTCGTTATCCACGAACAGAACGCGATTGCGGGAATGACGAACCGGATACTCTCGAGAGTGGCGACGCGCGTCGCACAGGCATTCCCCGGAAGCTTCGGCACGGCCATCGGAGTAGTCACTGTTGGCAATCCGGTGCGCTCGCAAATCGAGGCGATCGGCGGACGTGATCGCGATTCCCACCCGGGAAAGACGCGGGTCCTCGTCTTCGGTGGCAGTCTTGGCGCCCAGGCACTCAATCGAGTCGTGCCGGCAGCCCTCGCACGATTGCCGGAGTCGGTCCGGCCGGAGGTGCTGCATCAGACGGGTCGAGGGCGTACCGCCGAAGTCCAAGAGTCCTACCAGCAGGCAGGGGTGAAGGCTGACGTTCGTGAATTTATCGACGACATGGCGGCTGCCTATACCTGGGCCGATCTTGCCATCTGCCGGAGCGGCGCCCTGACCGTGACAGAACTCGCCGCGGCAGGTCTGCCGAGCATTCTTGTTCCTTATCCCCACGCAGTCGACGATCACCAGACTGCCAACGCGTCTTACCTCGTTAGTCGCGGCGCGGCGCGGCTGATCCAGGAGCCGCAGTTGACCGCTGACGGGTTGGCCACGGTACTCGCCGAGCTGACCGCGACAACTGACGGCACGCTCGCGCGGATGCGTGACGCTGCGCGTTCAGCCGCAGTGCCCGGGGCGGCGGAGCGACTTGCCGGACTTTGCCTCAGCGCCGCGGAGGCTCACACATGAATGCCCGGATGCGTCGAATAAACCGCATTCATTTTGTCGGCATTGGCGGCAGCGGCATGGGAGGCATTGCCGAGGTGCTGGTGAATCTTGGCTATGACGTCCAGGGATCGGACATCCGCGCCAATGCCGTGACCACGCGGCTCGCCGGACTCGGCGCCAAGATCTTCATCGGGCACGCTGCGACCAACGTAAGCGATTGTGATGTCGTCGTGGTCTCCAGTGCCGTCGGCAAAGACAATCCCGAGGTTGTCGCGGCCCAGGCCGCGCGCAGGCCGGTCGTCAGCCGCGCGGAAATGCTGGCGGAACTGATGCGGTTTCGTATCGGCGTGGCCGTCGCTGGTACCCACGGCAAGACGACGACTACGAGCCTTGTCGCCAGCATTCTGGCGGAGGGTGGCGAAGATCCGACGTTCGTCATTGGCGGCAGGTTGAAGAGTGCCGGCACGAACGCGAGGCTCGGTGCGGGGCGCTACCTCGTTGCCGAGGCGGACGAGAGCGATGCGTCGTTCCTGCATCTGCAGCCGATGATTTCGATCGTGACGAATATCGATAACGATCACCTGAGCACCCACGACGGCGATTTCGGCAGGCTTAAGCAGAGCTTCGTAGATTTTCTGCATAACCTGCCTTTCTACGGGTTGGCCGTTCTTTGTCTCGATGACGCCGAGCTGCGCTCGATACTGCCGCGCATTTCCCGCCCGGTCATCACCTACGGTCTGGCCGAGGGCGCGGATGTGCGGGCGGTCAATATCCGTCGGGACGGGTTGCAGACCCGCTACGACGTCATCCGGCCGGGGCGCGAACATCCGCTCGCGATCGTCCTCGCAACGCCGGGACTGCATAACGTGCTGAATTCGCTTGCCGCCATCGCAGTGGCCAGCGAACTTGGTATCCCTGACGCAGCGATCGCTGCGGCTCTGGCGCAGTTCCAAGGTATTGACCGTCGCCTGCAGGTCATCGGCGATGTTCCGTGGGACGGGGGTGCCGTCACTCTGGTTGACGACTACGGGCACCACCCCACCGAGGTCGAGGCGACCATAGAGGCGCTGCGGCAGGGATGGCCGGGTCGACGCCTCGTGCTCGTGTTTCAGCCACACCGCTACACGCGAACCCGGGACCTGCTGGATGATTTCGCCCGCGTTCTCTCTGCTGCAGATGTCCTGCTCGTCCTCGAGGTCTATTCCGCAGGCGAGGAGCCGATTGCGGGTGCCGACGGACGAGCCATCTGCCGTGCAGTGCGTACGCGTGGACGCGTCGAGCCCATCTTTGTCGAGGCGGTGGACGGACTGGGGGATGCGCTGCGGACTTCGCTGCGTGGCGGCGACCTGCTCGTGACAATGGGCGCCGGCAACGTGGGCGCGATCGCGCAGGATCTGCCCGCCCGGCTTCAGGCACGGGGGCAGGGATGAACGCTGCAGGCAACAGCCCGCCGTGGCTTCCGGCGACGCTGGCGGGGGCCGTGTCGTTTGCGGAGCCCCTAGCCCGGCACACCTCCTGGCACGTTGGTGGTCCTGCGGACGTGTTCTTCAAGCCGCAAAGCGCGGAGGACCTCGCGCTATTTCTTGCAGCCGTGCCGGCGTCCGTGCCGGTCCTGATGCTGGGCCTGGGCAGCAACATCCTCGTGCGCGACGGGGGCTGGCGCGGTGTCGTCATCTCGATGCACGGCAGCTTCGACGAACTCCGCCTGACGGGTGAAGGGAACGTCTACGCAGAAGCGGGCGTGCCTTGCGCACGACTGGCGAAGAGTTGCGCCCGCTGGGGTATCGGCCCGGCGGAATTCTTTGCCGGCATTCCCGGTACGGTCGGCGGCGCCCTTGCAATGAACGCCGGCGCCTGGGGTGGCGAGACGTGGCCGCATGTCTGCTCGGTCGAGGTCATCAATCGTCAGGGCGTGCGCGCCCATCGTCTGGCGAGCGAATACCGCGTCAGCTACCGCCACGTAGAGCCGCCGGTCTCCGGTGAGTGGTACCTGAGTGCCGAGTTCCGCTTCACGCCAGACGCGGCCACGTCGCTCGAGAAAATTCAACAACTGCTCGAACAGCGTCGCGAATCGCAGCCCATTGGCAAATGGAGTGGCGGGTCAACCTTCGTTAATCCGCCGGGCGACCACGCTGCGCGGCTTATCGATGCTGCCGGCCTCAAGGGATTTCGGATTGGCGGCGCTGTGGTTTCCGAGAAACACGCAAATTTCCTGCTCAACGAGGGCGCCGCCACAGCCAACGATCTGGAGTGCCTAATTAACCACGTCAGTACGACCGTGTCCGAGAAGCACGGGATCCGCCTTGTCACCGAAGTTCGAGTCGTTGGAGAGCCGCTATGAGTCGTCTTCGTTATGTCGGCGAGTCCGTGCCCGAAACTACGGATCCGCGTGGCTTCGGGCGCGTTGCGGTTCTCGCCGGAGGCCGCTCAAGTGAGCGCGAGATCAGCCTGAAGACCGGCGCAGCCGTGCACGAGGCACTGGTCAGCCGCGGCGTTGATGCCGTCCTTGTCGATCCCGCGCACACGGATATAGGGCGGATCGGCGAGCAGCACTTTGATCGGGCATTCATCGCGCTGCACGGGCCCGGTGGGGAAGACGGCGCCATGCAGGGAACCCTGGAGTGGCTCGGCGTTCCCTACACAGGCAGTGGGGTTCTCGGCTCGGCACTTTGCATGGACAAGCTGCGCACCAAGGAGCTTGCCGTCGCCGCGGGCGTGATGACGCCGGACTGGGTGCGTCTCGACTCGTCAGAGTCTGTGGAGCTCGCGCTGGGCCGACTCGGATTGCCGCTGATCGTAAAGCCGGCGAGCCAGGGCTCGTCGGTCGGCATGAGCAGGGTCGAGGAAGCGGGCGATCTGCTCACTGCCTGGCGTGCAGCCGCCGCCCTCGACCCCGTGGTGATTGCGGAACGGTGCATTCTTGGACGCGAATTCACCGTCGGGGTCCTCTGTGGCGAGGCGCTGCCGGTCATCCGAATCGAGACACCGCGAATTTTCTACGACTACCAGGCCAAGTACTTCGCTAACGACACGGTCTATCACCTGCCCTGTGGCCTGCCGGACAGTGCAGAAGACGACATCAAGCGACTTGCGCTGCGCGCCTTTCGTGCCGCCGGTGCCCTGGGTTGGGGCCGGGTGGATTTCATGATGGGTGCAGACGGCGTGCCTATGCTGCTTGAGATCAACACGGTCCCCGGAATGACCGATCACAGCCTTGTGCCGATGGCAGCGAAGGCAAAGGGCATGGATTTCGCGAGCCTGACCTGGCGGATTCTCGAGACCAGCTTCATGCGTGAGCCCGCACGGTGACCTGCTGATGATCAACCTTCACTTATTCGGTCGCAAAAAGCGCGGTCAGGCACGCCCGAAGGCAGTGCCGTCCAGGTGGCAGTTGCCCCGTATCAATGTGGCGCGCTTCGTCCCGGTGATTCTCAGTACGGGCGCTGTCGTGGCTGGCGCTCTCGCGCTCGTTTCGTGGCTCGACCGGCCACTGACCTCGGTGGTCGTCAGCGGCCCGTTCCAACGAGTTGCCGCCCTCGACGTGGAGCGGGCGGTACGTGAGAACCTGCACGGGGGATTCCTGACCGCGAACCTGGTGACTATTCAGAAGGCGGTCGAAAAGCTCCCGTGGGCCGACCACGCACGCGTCCAACGCCACTGGCCAGACGGTCTCTATGTGCAGGTCACTGAGCAGGTTGCGGCTGCACGGTGGGGCAAAGTCGCGCTGGTCAACACACGCGGTGAGGTCTTTGCCGTCGACGCTCGCCATATCCCCGAGGAACTGCCCCTCCTCGACGGGCCGCCTGGATCGGAGACGCAGGTCGCGGAGCTCTACTTCCAGCTCTATCCCCGTCTGCTTGAGGCTGGACTGCGGGCAACGGCGCTTACCGAGGATGCTCGTGGTGCGTGGCAGCTTGAGCTCGCCAATGGAGTTCTCGTTCGCTTCGGCCGCCGGCAGCTCAACGAGCGGGTCGATCGCTTTCTGAAGGCCGGTACCGCGGTCCTCGCCAATCGGGGCGGTGACATCAGCGTGCTCGACATGCGCTATTCGAACGGGTTCGCGGTGGGCTGGCGCACGCAGGGCTCCGGGCCCGCGGCTCAGCCAGCGCCAGCGGTATCCGAGCAAAATACCCCGAAGGAACCTGACAACGATGCCTAAGCGTACAGACAGGAACCTCATCGTCGGGCTCGACATCGGCACGTCGAAGGTCGTTGCCCTCGTTGCCGAATACAAAGCAGACGGTGAGCTGGAGTTGATCGGAATTGGCAGCGCACCGAGCCGTGGCCTCAGCCGTGGTGTCGTCGTGAATATCGATTCGACCGTGCAGTCTATCCAGCGGGCAGTCGAGCAGGCCGAGCTCATGGCTGGCGTCGAAATTGACGCCGTCTATACCGGCATTGCGGGAAGCCACGTCAAGAGCCTTAACTCGCACGGCATAGTGGCCATTAAGGACAAGGAAGTCACCGCCGGTGACGTTGCGCGCGTCATGGATGCCGCGCAGGCGGTAGCCCTCCCTGCCGATCAGCGGATCATTCATGTGATTCCGCAGGAATACATCATCGACAGTCAGGAAGGTATCCGGGACCCGATGGGAATGTCCGGAGTCCGGCTCGAGGCGCGTGTCCATATCGTCACGGGAGCTGAAAGCGCGGCCCAGAACATCGTCAAATGCGTCCAGCGATGCGGGCTGGAAGTAGAAGACATCGTTCTCGAGCAGTGGGCGTCGTCGTACGCCGTTCTTACCGACGATGAAAAGGAGCTCGGCGTCTGTCTCGTCGACATCGGCGGTGGCACGACGGATATCGCCGTGTTTTCGAACGGTGCCCTGCGGCACACCGCGGTGATACCGATTGCCGGTGACCAGGTAACAAACGACATTGCCGTATCGATGCGCACGCCGACGCAGTACGCCGAGGACATCAAAATCCGCTACGCCTGCGCGCTGTCGCAGCTCGCCAACCCCGATGAAACCATCGAGGTGCCGTCCGTTGGTGACCGGCCGCCGCGCAGGCTCGCCCGGCAGACACTCGCAGAAATCGTCGAGCCTCGTTACGAGGAGCTCTTTGGCCTCATACGTGACGAGTTGCGGCGCTCGGGATTTGAAGAAGCAATCGCGGCGGGCATCGTGCTGACGGGTGGCAGCGCGAAGATGGAGGGCGCCGTATTGCTGGCCGAGGAGGTGTTTCACGTGCCGGTTCGGCTGGGGTTCCCTCAGGGCCTCAGCGGGTTGCCGGACGTCGTGACGAATCCTGTTCATGCGACCGGTGTGGGGCTCCTGCTCTACGCGCGGGCGCTGTATGAGACGGAGGGCGGGCCGGTGCGCTCGTCGAGGGATTCCGGGCGGGGGTTTATGGAACGGATGAAGGACTGGTTTAAGGGCTATTTCTGAAACCGGCGAGAGTCGCGGACTGACGTTTGAAAAAAATTAGAGGAGAACAACTCATGTTTGAACTGATGGATGCATACAGCCAGAGCGCTGTAATCAAGGTCCTTGGGGTGGGCGGTGCCGGTTGCAACGCCATCGATCAGATGGTGACGACAGGTATCGAAGGGGTCGAATTCATCTGTCTCAACACGGATGCTCAGGTTCTCAAGAAGTCGACCGTGAAGACTTCGCTGCAGATTGGCTCGAACATCACCAAGGGCCTCGGCGCCGGCGCCAACCCCGAGGTGGGTCGGCAGGCTGCGATGGAGGACCGCGACCGGATCATCGAGCTGATCGAAGGCTGCGACATGCTGTTCATAACGGCTGGCATGGGCGGTGGTACCGGCACGGGTGCTGCGCCGGTCGTTGCGCAGGTGGCCAAAGAGCTTGGCATCCTGACGGTCGCAGTCGTCACGAAGCCTTTCCTGATGGAGGGGCAGAAGCGCATGGCCATTGCAGACCACGGTATCGCCGAGCTCAGCAAGTACGTGGACTCGCTTATCACCATCCCGAACCAGAAGCTCCTCTCGGTTCTGGGGCCGAAGACCCGCCTGCTCGACGCGTTCATGTCTGCCAACGGCGTGCTGCAGGGTGCGGTGCAGGGTATCGCCGACCTGATCACTCGCCCGGGTCTCATCAACGTCGACTTTGCTGACGTGCGCACGGTCATGTCCGAGACGGGCATGGCGATGATGGGTACCGGTCAGGCGAGCGGTGAGGATCGCGCGCGTATCGCGGCTGAGATGGCCGTCTCCAGTCCGCTGCTCGAAGACATCAACCTGCACGGCGCGCAGGGTATCCTCGTGAACGTCACCGCGGGCATGGACCTTGGCATCGGCGAGTTCGAGGAAGTGGGTAACACCGTCAAGGCTTTCGCGAGCGAGGACGCAACGGTCGTGGTCGGTACCGTGATCGAGCCCGATATGACCGACGAGCTTCGGGTAACGGTCGTGGCGACCGGGCTCGGGCGCCCGGTAGCCCGTGTCGAGCCGAACCCCATCGTCCACCGCGAGCAGCCGCCGCGCGTGTCGATTGTCGCAACGCAGAGCCGCGAGCCGGTACGCACGAGCGGGCATCGGGTGGACTACGATCGCCTGAGCGAGCAGCCCGCCGTGATGCGCAAGCGCGCTGTGGGCGACGGGGTCGTGCACGCGGAGGACGAGAGCACGATGCTCGACATCCCGGCCTTCCTTCGCCGCCAGGCCGACTGAGGGGCGGCGCGTGTCGCGCCGCGAACGGGGTATCCATGCCGGGCGGGCGCGCAGCGCCCGTCTCGGCACGGGACACCGGCGGGGTATTCGCCGGCCGACGGCGGAGGATCGGGCAGCCGACCGCGGCAGGGCCGCGTCCGGATCGGTGCGAGCGCCGGTAAACGCGCCTTGAGGTGACAAATTGGCGTGTGTTACGGTTACGGATGGGGCGGATTTCAAGGTCGCCGCGAACGACCGGCGACCAGCATCGCCTCGCCGGATGACTCGCAGTGCGATCCCGATGCCCCGGTAACCCTTCCCGCCCGCGCGGCCCTTGCCCGGCCGTGCGGGCCCTATGGATCGGCGCCTGGTTCGGCCAGGAACCGGCGGATCCCGAGGCCTCATGCTGAATCAACGCACCCTGAAGAACACGATCCGCGCCTCGGGCGTCGGCCTGCATACCGGACGCCAGATCCTGATGACCCTGAGGCCGGCGCTGCCGGACACGGGTATCGTGTTCCGCCGCATTGATCTCCCGAATACGGTGGACGTGGAAGCGCGTGCCGAGCACGTCGGCGAAACGCAGCTCGGGACGACCCTTATAAAAGGAGACGTCCGGGTGGCGACCGTGGAGCATCTCCTGTCCGCCTTTGCCGGACTGGGTATCGACAACGCGGTGGTCGAGGTCAGCGGCGCGGAAGTGCCGATCATGGACGGCAGCGCCGGGCCGTTCGTCTTCCTGCTGCAGTCAGCGGGTATTGATGAGCAGGACGCACCGAAGCGCTTCGTGCGGATTCGCAAGACGGTCGAAGTCCGCGACGGCGACAAGTGGGCTCGGTTCGATCCTTTTGACGGCTTCAAGGTGAACTTCGAGCTCGAGTTCGATCATCCGATCTTTCGGAAGCGGGCGCAGCGCGCGTCGATGGATTTCTCGACGACGTCGTTTCTGCACGAGGTCAGCCGGGCGAGGACCTTTGGCTTCATGCGTGACATCGAGACGCTGCGATCGCGCAATCTCGCGCTCGGCGGTACGCTCGACAATGCCATCGTGCTGGATGACTCGGGCATCGTTAACGAAGAGGGTCTCCGTTACGAGGACGAGTTCGTCAAGCACAAGATCCTCGACGCCATCGGCGACCTCTACCTGCTCGGCCACAGCCTTATCGGCGAATTCAGCGGTTTCAAGTCCGGGCACGGGCTGAACAACCGACTGCTGCGTGCCCTGTCCGCCGACACGAGTGCGTGGGAAGAAGTGACCTTCAGCGACCGCAGTCTCGCGCCGATCAACTACGTTCCCGCCGCCGCCGTCGCCTGATCGGCGGCGCCACGGGGCCAGGGCGCATTACGGACCGGGACGTACCCGGAGCACGATCTTGTCGACGGACTCCCCGAGGCGGGCCGAGAGGGCAGCCGACAGCGCCGGGAGTTCGTAATGCAGCCGGGTCGCCAGTGCCGGCGAGCGCACCAGCAGCGTGACCCGACCGGCGTCCCGGGTGGCGCCCCAGATGGCCGCGGCCTCGCCGGGCGCAAGGCAGGACCTGACCGTGACGAGGAGCTCATCAGCCGCCCGCGCGCCGTCCTGAAGCGCCACGATCCCGCTCCGTTTTGACGCGAGTAACTCACTGATAGATTTGACTTTACTCACGACCGTCCGGAGTGATCGAGGGCTGTCGCGGGGAAACGACGCGCCCCGGGTTGTCGGGGCCTAGCAGTTTGTTGCATAGTCTCGCCCCCCACAAGGGACCACCGGACGACGCGACGCGCGCCCGGATCGCCGCCCTGGCGGCTTGTGACCCTCGGTGCGCCGCACCATGGGCGACGCCGACTGGACCCTGCCGACCCGGAAGGGTTGTGGCCTCTCGGGAGAACGACGCTTGAACGTCATCGTATTCAACCGCCGGACCGGCGCCGCGCGCCAGTTCGACCTCACGTCCCCGGCCTGTGCGCTCGGCCTCCTCGGCGTCGCTCTGCTGGTGCTGTCCGTGGCTTTCGTCGCCGGCGGCTTCATGGGCGCCGAGTGGGCGGCCGGCCGGCCGGCAGCGCAGCTCGCCGCCTGGTCTGCCCAGATCCAGGGGCAGCAGGAAGAGCTGGCGGGACTGCGGCGTAATGTCCGCGACAAGGTCGACGAACTTGCCGTGCGTGTCGGGCAGATGAACGCAGACGTGCTCCGGCTCGATGCGCTGGGCCGGCGCCTGCGCTCGGTCGCGAAAATCGGTGACGGCGACTACGGTGCCCGGCCCGTCGCGCCGGCGCGGGCGGAGTTGGCGGCACAGCCCGCGCCGACGGCCATGCCGGCGCTCGACGGTGAGCTCGACCGGCTCGGCAACGAACTCGCGGTGCGGGAACGGGAACTGGCGGCCCTTCAGGCCGCACTGCTGTCCCGCGACCTCAAGCAGAGCCTGCTGCCGCAGGGCACGCCGGTCGACGACCCCGAGATTACGTCAACTTTCGGTGAACGCCTCGACCCGATCACCGGTCGCTCGGCGTTCCACCCGGGCGTCGATTTTGCGGCTCCCGAGGGCACGGACGTGATGTCGGTGGCCACGGGCGTCGTGACCTGGGCCGGTCCTCATCCGGCCTATGGCAACCTCGTCGAGATCAACCACGGCAACGGCTACTCCACGCGTTACGGCCATAACGAGCGGGTGCTCGTGCACGTCGGCGAGACGGTACAAAAGGGCCAGAAGCTGGCCCTCAGTGGCTCCACGGGTCGCTCAACCGGGCCGCACGTGCATTTCGAGGTCCTGCGCGACGGAGCCGTGGTCAATCCGTACTCGTTTATCCACGGCCCGGTCCGCCGCGCCCTCGTTGCGAGCCGCTAGGCGGTCGCTCGGCTGACGTCCCGGTCTCCTCGCTCGGTCCGGGGCGGCGCGGACCGCCACGACGACCGCAATCTCAGCCGCCCCCCCTTGCCGACAGGCGTGCCGACCCCAAGCTCGGGTAGACTAATCGGCTTTGTATCGGCGACCTCAGCGTCCGGTGCGGCGCCCCGGACGGGGCAGTCCATCGGACGGCGAGGCGGATGGCGGGTCGGATCGGCCCGCCGCCTCGCCCGGTTACCGAATGCGCCAGTGAGGACGACAACGTGTTTCAGCTGTTTACGCGGATTTTCGGCAGTCGCAACCAGCGCCTGCTTCGCCAGTTCAACCGTAGCGTAGCCGCGGCTGCCGGGTTTGAGCCCGCGCTCAAGGCGCTGTCGGACGAGGCGCTGGCGGCAAAGACGCCGGAGTTCAAGGCCCGGCTCGCGGCCGGCGAGACCCTGGACGACCTGTTGCCCGAGGCCTTTGCCACCGTGCGCGAAGCGTCCCGGCGGACGCTCGGCATGCGCCATTTCGATGTGCAGCTGATCGGCGGTATTACCCTGCATCAGGGCAAGATCGCCGAGATGCGCACCGGCGAGGGCAAGACGCTGATGGCGACCCTGCCGGTCTACCTCAACGCCCTGAAAGGGCGCGGCGCGCACGTGGTCACCGTCAACGACTACCTGGCCAGCCGAGACGCGGAATGGATGGAGCCGGTCTATCGCTTTCTGGGCATGACCGTGGGCGTGATCCGTGCCGGGCAGAGCCAGGACGAGAAGCGCGCGGCGTACGCCTGCGACATCACCTACGGCACGAACAACGAGTACGGCTTCGACTACCTGCGCGACAATCTGGCCTTCCGTCTCGAGGACCGGGTCCAGCGCGGACTTGAGTTTGCCATCGTCGACGAGGTGGACTCGATCCTGATCGACGAGGCGCGAACGCCGCTGATTATTTCCGGTCCCGCCGAGGAGAGCACGGAGCTCTACATCGCGATCAACAAGCTGGTGCCCCAGCTGTCGCAATCGGCGAGCGAGGAGCCGACCGAGATCGGCTGCCTCGTGGTGGATGTCGGCAGTGCTGCCGGCGGCCGCTTTGCGATCAATGACGTGATCATCAACGTGGCAGGCACCGCGGTCAGCGACGTGGACGACGTCGCGGCGGCGCTGACCGCCGCGAGCGGCACCATCAAGGTCGACGTCTGGCGCGGCCGCACGATGAAGGCCGTTTCCATCGATCTCGGTTCGGGGGCGCCGGGTGGCCGCGGCGCGGCCGCGGCCAAGGTCGAGCAGGTCCTTGGCGTCAAGGTCCGGGCGCTGTCCCAGGACGAACGTGAGGCGGCCGGCGTCGGCGGCGACTACTGGGTCGACGAGAAGCAGAAGCAGATCCACCTGACCGAGGCCGGCCACCAGCGGGTCGAGGAACTCTTCGCCGGCGCCGGGCTTCTGCGCGATGGCGGCAGTCTGTACGACGCGCAGAACATCCGGCTGCTGCACCACCTGAACGCGGCACTGCGGGCGCACTCGCTCTACAAGCGCGACGTCGAGTACATCGTGCGCAATAACGAGGTCGTCATCGTCGACGAGTTCACCGGCCGCACGATGCCCGGCCGGCGCTGGTCCGACGGTCTCCACCAGGCGGTCGAGGCGAAAGAAGGTCTGCAGATCCGCGAGGAAAACCAGACGATCGCGTCGATCACCTTCCAGAATTACTTCCGGATGTACGGCAAGCTGGCTGGCATGACCGGCACGGCCGACACCGAGGCCTACGAGTTCCAGCAGATCTACGGGCTGGAGGTCGTCGTCATTCCGACCCATCGGCCGATGGTGCGCAAGGACCATGCCGACCTCGTCTACCTGACGCAGAAGGACAAGTTTGAGGCGATCATCGAGGACATTCGTGACTGCGCGACGCGCGCGCAGCCGGTTCTCGTCGGTACGACCTCCATCGAGACGTCGGAGAGACTGTCGCGCCTGCTCACCGAGGGCGGCATCAAGCACGAAGTGCTGAATGCGAAGCAGCATGACCGCGAGGCGGCCATCGTGGCCCAGGCCGGCCGACCGGGAGCCGTGACGATTGCCACCAACATGGCAGGCCGTGGTACGGACATCGTTCTTGGTGGCAACGTCGAGAGCGAGATCAGCCGGCTTGACGGTGCGGACGAGGCGACGATCGCCCGCCTGCGCGCCGAGTGGCCGGCGAGCCATGACAAGGTCCTCGCCTCCGGCGGTCTGCACATCATCGGCACCGAGCGCCACGAATCGCGGCGCATCGACAACCAGCTGCGCGGCCGCTCGGGCCGGCAGGGCGATCCGGGCTCCAGCCGTTTCTACATGTCGCTTGAAGACAACCTCATGCGTATCTTCGGCGATCCGAACCGCATGAAGGCGCTGCTGTCATCGGTCGGCATGAAGGAAGGGGAGGTCATCGAGAGCCGCATGCTGTCGAGGCAGATCGAGCGCGCGCAGCGCAAGGTCGAAGCGTACAACTTCGATCTGCGCAAGAACCTGCTCGAATACGACGACGTCGCCAACGACCAGCGCAAGGTCATCTATTCCCAGCGTAACGAGCTGATGGCGAGTGAGGATATCGCCGAGACCATCCAGGCGCACCGTGCCGAGGTCGTGGCGGAGCTCACCGCGCAGTTCATGCCGCCGGATTCGGTCGAGGACCAGTGGGATCTCGACGGTCTCGAGGCGGCGTTTGAGCGCGATTTCGGCATCAAGGCCGGCATCCGGGCCTGGCTCGCGGCCGATACCAGTCGCGGACCGGCCGACGCGGAGGCGGAGCTTCTGCGCCAGGCCGAGGCGGCTTACGCGGCGACGGAAGCCCAGATCGGGGCGCCCGATCTGCGCCGTATCGAGCGGCAGCTGATGCTGCAGATGGTCGACAGCCACTGGCGCGAGCACCTGGCCGCCATGGACTACATGCGCCAGGGCATATTCCTGCGCTCCTATGCGCAGAAGAACCCGAAGCAGGAGTACAAGCGCGAAGCGTTCGA
>CAITAM010000491.1 GCA_903890265.1 uncultured Pseudomonadota bacterium
CGTCCACGGTCCAGTCCACGGCCCTCAGTATCACCGCGGTGACCGGCGAACAGCTCATCGCGCGGGGCGTGTCGTCGGTCGTGGATCTCGCTGCCATCACCCCGGGCATCTCGATGCGCACCGCCGGTCCCGGCCAGACGGAGCTCGAGATCCGCGGCCTCTCCTCGTCCGGTGGTGCCTCGCCGACCGTTGGGTTCTACCTCGACGAGGTGCCGCTCAGTCCCGCGGCCGCGTCGCTGAACGGCCGCGTGGTCATCGTCCGGACCTGTACGACCTCGGCCGTGTCGAGGTGCTCCGCGGCCCGCAGGGCACTCTGTACGGCTCGGGGTCGATGGGCGGCACCATCAAACTGATCGCGAAAGCGCCGGACACCACCAAGTTCGATGCGAGCGCGCAGGTGCTCCTGTCGGAGACGGCAAGCGGCGGCGGCACGAATTACGGTGGCAACCTGATGCTGAACCTGCCGGTCAATGACCGCACGGCACTGCGGCTCGTGCTGACCGACAAGTACACGGACGGCTGGATCGATCGCGTTGTCGTCAGCCCCTTTCCGTTTCCGAGCGGCACCTGCGCCGGCTGGGCGGGCACGGGCTGCGTGCGCGGCGACGTGACGGCAGCACCGGTGCAGAAGACCATTCCACGCACGAACACGACCGAGGTGAAGTCCGCGCGGCTCGCGCTCCTCTGGAAGCCCATTGACGGGCTCTCGACCACGACGACCGCGATGTACCAGACGATCTCGGCCTCGGGCTACAACCAGTTCCAGGATCCGCCGGGCGTGGGCAAACGGGCGCTCTACCAGCCTTTCGACCTCAAGGAGCCGGTGTCGGACACCTTCAAGATGCTGAGCGAGGTCATCACCTACGACTTCGACTTCGCCCAGCTGACCTCGTCGACCAGCTACTGGAAGCGCCAGGAGGACCAGAGCCAGGACTCGACGGAAGCGCTGCAGAATCTCTTCAACCTGCCGAACTTCTACCCGGTCCTCTACACGGAAAACGACTACTCGGAGCAGACGAGCCAGGAGCTGCGCCTCGCCTCCACCGGCAGCGGACCGTGGGAGTGGGTCGGCGGCGGGTTCTTCAGCGACCTGCGTTCGACCTACGCCGTGACCAACCAGAGCCCCGACTATGCGCAGTTCTCGGTCGGAGGTGCGGCGGCGAACCCGAACGGCCTGATTTTCAACGCCTACAACCCCTACACCCTGAAGCAGTACGCGCTCTTTGGTGACGCCTCCTACAAGTTCAGCAGCGAGTGGAAGCTGACCGGCGGCCTGCGCTGGTTTGACTACAAGACCGACGAGCAGTACTCGACCGCGGGCCTTGGCACGCAGTCCGGCAACGCCCAGGCCACGACCGGTTCGATCGCCTCGGCGGCCCACGGCTTCAACCCGAAGGTCACGCTGTCCTACACGCCGAGCAAGGACCTCACGGTATACTCGACGATCGCGCGCGGGTTCCGGCCGGGTGGCGTCAGCCTGCCGGTCCCGACCTCCGGTCTCACGGTCTGCCCGAACGTGCCGCTGACCTACGGGCCTGACAACGTCTGGAACTACGAGATCGGTGAGAAGGCGCGCCGCCGCCGTCATGGGCCCCATGGTGTGGGAGCTGGACGGGCCGACCCCGAGTTTGAACAGGTCAAACACGCTGGCGGTCATGTGGGCACTCCCCGGAGGAACTTGGGCGAAGCCATAGGCTTAATAGGACTTTGCATCTATTCCAATATACAGGAATGTAATGGCGCCATGCGAGACCGCGCTGGAAC
>CAITAM010000492.1 GCA_903890265.1 uncultured Pseudomonadota bacterium
GCGGCGGCGACGCCGCGCGGGACGCTCCTTTTAGACTACTCGGGTGACCGCCTGTGTGAACGTTTCGAGGCAGTGCGTGCCCGGGCCCGGTTGTTGCGTCCGCGACAAGTCATTATAATGACCTAATCACAGCGGGGTTCCATGGCCAGCCCGACGCCCGACGCAGCGCCCGCCCCGCCGACCGCGGCCCGCCCGGCCTTCGGCCTCTGGGACGCGGTCGTGCTCGGCCTGTCAAGCAGCGGTCCCGCGCAGACGCTCGCGGTGTCGCTCGCCTCCATGGTGGCCGCCTGCCATTACGGCGGGCCGCTCGCGCTGCTGATCGCCTTCTTCCCCATGCTCGGCATCGCGCTCGCCTACCAGCGCCTCAATCGCTGGGATCCCTCGGCCGGCGCGACCTACACCTGGGTCGCACGCGTCTTCCATCCGCACCTCGGCTTCCTGTCGGGCTGGATGATCCTCATCTACTACACCCTGGGCACCAGCAGCCTGACCATACCGGCGGGTACCTACACGCTCGAACTGCTGGCCCCGGACGCGGTCAACCGGCCGTGGGCGGTCGCACTCGCCGGCGGCACGTGGAATATCGTCGTCACGGCCCTCGCGCTCGCCGGCCTGCGTGTCGCGTCACGCTTCGAGTGGGTGGTGGTGGTCTTTCAGTACCTCGTGCTGCTCGCCCTCGCCGCCTGCGGCATCGCGACCCTTCGCGCCGCCGGTGGCGGCGCCGGCGCCGCGTGGTTCACGTGGCCTGCCATGGGCGGCCCGCGCGGCCTGCTGGGCGGCATCCTGGTCGCCTGTTTCATGTATTCGGGCTGGGATGCCGCGGTGTACGTCAACGAGGAAACCGAGGACGGCGCGCGCAGCGCCGGGCTCGCCGCGATCGCGAGCGTCGTCATCCTCGCCCTGCTCTATGCCGTGGCCACCTTCGGCCTGCAGGCGGTCCTGTCGGAGGCGGAGCTGCACGATCATGCCGGCAACGCGCTGGCCGTCATCAGCGGCCGGCTGCTGCCGGGCCCGTACCGCGTGCTGGTCAGCCTCGCGGTACTGACCGGGACGTTGGCGACCCTGCAGGCGGCGGTCATTGCCGCGGCGCGCGTGGGACTCGCCATGGCGCGCGACGGGGTCATGCCGCGGGCCTTCACGCGCCGCGCCGCGGTGTCCGGCACGCCGTGGGCCGCGACGCTGACGATGAGCGTGCTCAACCTCGCGCTCCTGGTGCTCGCACTCGCCACCGGCACCATTGCCGATGCGCTCGGCAACGTCGCGGCGAGCCTCGGCCTGCTCTCCTGCCTCTTCTACGCACTCACCGGTGCCGCCGCCCTGTGGCAGCACCGCGCGCGCTCATTCGACAGCGCAGCCGACCTCTGGCTCGGTCTCGTGCTGCCGGCGCTCGGGCTTGCCTTCATGGTCTTCGTGGTGGTGGCATCGGTCGCCACCGGCGCCACCTCGCCCACCGTGCTCGCCTACGGCGCGGGCTCGATCGCCCTCGGCGTGCTGGTCGCCCTCGGTCTCGACCTCGGCCTCGGCCGGCCGTTCTTTCGCCGCGCGGACGCCCTGTCCGCGCTGCCAGGCGCCGCGATCACCCGCGGCCATCCGACCGGCACGACGGCCGGTCGCGTGCCCACTGCATCACCCATCCCACCCGTGGAGTCAGGACCATGAGCCATCACTACCGTCACCCCGAACGCTCGCCCAAGAGCGCCGCGCTTTTCAAAGCCGCCTGCGAGCTGATCCCGGGCGGCGTCAACAGCACCGCACGCGCGGTGTGGTCTGGCTGGGACCCGTATCCGCTGTTCGTCGACCGCGGCGAGGGCGCGTACCTCTACGACGTCGACGGCAACCGCTACACCGACTACCTGCTCGGACTCGGGCCGATGATCCTCGGTCACCGGCCGAAGGGCATCACCGCGGCGGTCGTGAAGGCGATCGAGGAACGCGGCACGGTGTTCGCGCTGCCCACCGCCGACGAGGCGGTGCTGGCGCAGAAGATCATCAACTTCATTCCCTCGATCGACATGCTGCGCCTGTGCAACACCGGCACCGAGGCGGTGATCTACGCCATCCGCCTCGCGCGGACCTTCACCGGCCGGCAGAAGCTGATCCGTTTCGAGGGCATGTACCACGGCTTCTCGGACGGCGTGTACTGGAGCAAGCACCCGAAGATCGACGAAGCCGGGCCCGATCACGCACCGCACGCCGTGCCGCAGGGGCCGGGCATGGCCAAGGGCGTCGGCGAGAACCTGGTCATCCTGCCGTGGAACGACGTCGACGCGCTGCGCGACGCGATCGACCGGCACGGCCACGAGATCGCCGCGGTGCTGACCGAAGCGGTCATGTGCAACACGGGTTGCATCCTGCCCAAGCCCGGCTACCTCGAGGCGATGCGCGAACTCACCGCGAAGGCCGGCATCGTGCTCGTGTTCGACGAGGTGATCACCGGCTTTCGCCTGTCGCTCGCCGGCGCCCAGGGTCGCCTCAACATCCGCCCGGACCTGTCGATCTTCGCCAAGGGCCTCGGCGGCGGCTTTCCGGTCGCGGCCCTCGGCGGCCGGCGCGACATCATGTCGCTCGTCTCGGACGGAACGGTGTCCATGGCCGGCACCTACAGCGCCAACGCGATCGCGGTCGCCGCGGCCAACGCCGCGATGGACGAACTCTCGGTGCCCGGCAAGTACGAGGCACTCGATGCCCGCTGCGCGCGCTTCTACGCGGGTCTCGAGCGCCTCCTGAAGGACGCGCGGCTCGACGCCTACGTGGTCGGCATGGGTCCGGTGCTGCAGGTCTGGTTTGCCAAGCACCCGATCCACAACTACCGCGATGCCGCCCGGTACGCGAGCCACGATCTGTTCCGTCTCTGGTGGGAAGGCATGCTGGAGCGCGGCGTGCTGTTCCACCCGGGCGCCTTCGAGAACCTGTTCGTGTCGTTCGCGCACAGTGACGACGACATCGACGCGACCCTCGAGGCCGCGGCGGCCGTGATCAAGACGCTGCGCTGAGCCGTGCACCGACCGATGGCAGCGGACGCGGGCCTGACGCTCGGACTTGACCTTGGCACGTCGGCCGTCAAGGTCATCGCGCTCGAGGGCGAGGCGGTCGTGGCGGCCGGGAGCGCGGCCTTTGCGACCCGGCAGGACGCCGAGCGCGAGGCCTCGCAGGACTGCGGCGACTGGTGCGACGCCACCGCGCGCGCCTTCGCAGCGCTCGATGCGTCACTCACGGGCGCGGGTCGTGGCGGCTGGCAGCGAACGGTCGGCGCGGTGGGGCTGACCGGCCAGCTGCCGACGCTCGTCTGCCTCGGCGAGGACGGACCGCTCGGTCCGGCGATCACGTGGAAGGACGGCCGGGCCGACGCCTGGGCGGAGTCGCTGATCGACCGGCCACTGCGCGCCGCGCTCTACGCGCGCACCGGCATGCCGATCGACGGCCGCTACCTCGGGCCGATGTACCGTTTTCACTACGCCGGGCGTGCGGGCGACGTGCGCCACCTGCTGTCGGCCAAGGATTTCCTCGGCTTCGTGCTGACCGGCGTCGCCGCCACCGATCCGTCGACGGCGGCCGGCTACGGCGCGTTTGACCTCGAGGCCGGCGCCTTCGCCGCGGACCTCGCCGCGCGCTGGTCGCTGCCAGCCGCGGCGCTGCCGCCCGTGCGCCGGCCGGGCGACGTGCTCGGTCCCCTCACCGCGACGGCCGCCGCGCTGACCGGGCTCCTGCCCGGCACGCCGGTCGTCGTCGGGGCCGCCGACTCCGTCTGCAGTGCGCTCGCCATGGGCGGACTGGCGACCGGCACGGTCTGCGTCACCATGGGCTCCTCGACCGTGATCCTCGATGCCGTCACGAGTGCCCGTCGGGATCCGGGCGCGCGCTACCTCGTGACCCCGCACGCGCTACCCGACCGCTACGGCCGCGAGATGGACCTGCTCGCCACCGGCACCGGGCACGACTGGCTGACGCGTCTCCTCGGCTTTGCC
>CAITAM010000493.1 GCA_903890265.1 uncultured Pseudomonadota bacterium
GAGCGAGGAAATATCTTAGTTGAGACATTGCCTCGCCGAATTAGAAGCCTCAGTTAATGGTTCAAAACACTTAGTAGGCCGGAAACCATTACTAAAACTGAGATTCTTAAGCAACCAGTGGCGACAGGATCACAGAAAGTCGGTTGACCGTCATCTTCGTAGGGGAGAAACAATCTCTTGAAGAAGAGAACGACGACATTTCTTCCAGCTTACTCGACCTAATTAAGAAATGCGGCATTTTCCGAGCTAACTTAAACGACAAAAACCAGTTGAGCGTCCACTCTGGATGCTGCCTTTTGTAACTGGAATCAACTTGCCTCGTAAGTGAGGATAAGCTTCCAATAGTTTTGGCTTTGGTTCTCAATATGTACTTTGGGAAGCACACAAGACACAAGTCAGTCACTTAGAGGATATCTGTGTCCGTCACGTGCTACTATTAGCATAGCGACGAGACGGGCCGCTGTGTAAGAGCGTTCGATAATAAAGTCTCAATTCACAGACGATGCAAACGAAACCAGAGTGGTTAATCCTTGCCTTATGATTGACGAGTCTAATAAAACAGGCAAGCCGCTGAAATCGTTCGGACTGGCCAGCGTCTCGCACTCCACAGCGAAGCGCCCGCGCCGAGACAGAGTGCGGCAAGGTCAAAGCGCAGCGACGGCCAGCGGTTCTGGCTGGTCAGCACCAGCCCGTCGGTGAGCGTGAGCTGCGCTGCCGGCACGTTCGGCACGATGCAGGGCGCCGTCCCCACGGTGAGGAGCGCGTTCGGGTCTTCGGGGCCGAGGGCGAGGAAGGCGCGCGGCCGGCGGTACTTGATGCTGCGGTTGAGCACCCGCACCCCGGCCGCCCACAGCGCCGAGGCGGCCGAGTCACCCTGCTGTGCTGCGTAGGACCGACCGTCGAAGCGGAACGGCACCGGATCCGTGCCCAGTCGCGTACCCCGGCGGACGGTCCCCTGACTCACGACGCGGCCCCGCCGAGCAGGCGCAACTCGAGGACCTCGCCCGTCGACGGGTTGCGCCGGGTCAGGAGCCACGCGCGACAGCCCAGCCGGTGCTGCCAGTGCTCGTGGCTGTCCTGCGGATCGTCGCTGCGCAGGAACGTGTCCGCGAACGGGCCGCCGGCAACATTGGGCAGCGTCTTGTGGAAGCTGAATTCCTCGACGGGCCGCACCCCGCAGAACGGACAGCGGAGATGGGTCATTGGCGCACCGGGAACGGACCTGCGCCCTTCTCGTCGAGCACGTGGCCGGTCGCGAAGCGCTCGAGCGCGAAGCCGCGGATCAGGTCCGGTGCGCTGCCGGTGGCAACCAGCGTGGCGCACGCGGCACCCGATGCCGGGATGGCCTTGAAGCCGCCGTAGCACCAGCCGCCGTTCAGGAAAACGTTGTCGTACTTCAGGCGGCCGACGAGCGGGCTGCCGTCCATGGTCTGGTCGTTGGTGCCGGCCCAGTGGCGCAGGATCCGAAGCCCGGCGACCTGCGGGAACATCGCGACCGCGCCCTGCACGACTTCCTCGAGCCGGTGCCATTCCGGTTCGCGCGTGTAGGACGGGTAGCCATCGAGCACCCCGCCCATCACAAGCCCGCCCCGGTCGGACTGCGACAGGTAGACCTCGGCGTGGCCGTACATGTAGGACACCACGGTGTGTACCAGGGGCTTGACGGGCTCGGTGACCATGGCCTGCAACAGGTGCGTCTCGACCGGCAGCGGGACGCCCAGCATCCGGCCGATCGAGCCGGTGTGGCCCGCCACGGCAAACACCACGCGCTCGGCACGCACGAAACCCTGGCTTGTTTCCACGCCGGTGGCAACGCCGCCGGCCGTGACCAGGCCGGTCACCTCGCATTCCTCGACGATATCGACGCCGAGCGCCGCCGCGGCACGGGCATAACCCCAGGCGACGGCGTCGTGTCGCACCGTGCCGCCGCGACGCTGCAACAGCCCGCCGACAATCGGGTAGCGGCGCGGCAGGTCGGGATTCAGCTCCGGCATGAAGCGGCGCAGCCCTGCCCGGTCGAGCAGTTCCGCGTCGATACCGCCGAGGCGCATCGCATTGCCGCGCCGCGCGTAGAGCACCATCTCGTCGTCCGAGTTCGCCAGATCAACGACCCCGCGCGAGCTGTACATGACGTTGTAGTTGAGGTCGCGGGACAGGGTCTCGTAGCGGCGCAGCGAGTCTTCGTAAAAATGGAAGTTTTCCGGCAGCAGGTAGTTCGAGCGCACGATCGTCGTGTTGCGGCCGACGTTGCCGTAGCCGATGACCTTGCGCTCGAGCACCGAGACGCGCTTGAGGCCGTGGTCGCGCGCGAGGTGAAACGCGGTCGCGAGGCCGTGACCGCCGCCACCGACCACGACGACATCGTAGGCGTCCTTCGGCTTGGTGCGACGCCACAGCGGACGCCAGTAGTCACGACTGAAGCGGGCCCGCAGCAGCGAAGTCGCGGAGTACCGCGGCGCGAGCTCGCTCATCGACATCCTCCACGTTGCCGCTCGCCGAACGACGCCGGCGCGGGGGTCGCGCTTGCCTCGGCAACGACCGCGATTGTACTGTGCGGCGACTTTTCGGGAAGAGCCTCGGCTGATCGGCTGTCGCCGGGGCCCGTGTTACAGAAGGATTCCGCCGTGAAAACGCACTACCGGGTTGTTGTCATCGGCGGCGGTATCGTCGGCACGAGCGTCCTCTATCACCTCGCCCGGGGCGGCTGGTCGGACGTGGCGCTGATCGAGCGCGCCGAACTCACGGCCGGCTCGACCTGGCATGCCGCCGCCGGCTTTCACGCGCAGAATCGCGACTCGAACATCGCCGCCCTGCAGGCGTACACGATCGCGCTCTATCCCGAGATCGAACGCGAGAGCGGGCAGAACATCGGCATGCGCAAGGCGGGCGGCTTCAGCCTCGCCGGCAGCACGGAGCGGTTCGAGAGCCTGAAGGCCGAGTGGGCGCACTTTAAGAGCCTCGGGCACGAAACCGAGCTCGTGACCCCGGCCGAGATTGCGGCCCGGTGCCCGATCGTCGACGTGTCGCAGGTCGTCGGCGGGCTGTGGGACCCGAACGAAGGGCACATGGACCCGCACGGCACGACCCACGCCTACGCGATCGCGGCGAAAAAGCGCGGCGCCGAGGTCATCCTGCACAACCGGGTGCTCGCGCTCACGCCGCTGCCGTCGGGTGAGTGGCGGGTCGAGACCGAGCAGGGCGTCATCACCGCGGGACACGTCGTCAACGCGGCGGGCCTCTGGGCGCGCCGCGTCGGCCGCATGGTCGGTGTCAACCTGCCGGTGACCCCGATGCAGCACCATTACCTTCTTACCGAGGACGTGCCGGAGCTCGCCGCGCTGAGCGAGGAAATGCCCGCGGTCACCGACCTCGAGGGCTACACCTACCTGCAGCAGGAACGAAAGGGCGTGCTGCTTGGCATCTACGAGCTCAACCCGAAGCACTGGCACGTCGACGGGGCGCCGTGGGACTACGGCATGGAGCTGATCCCGGAGGAAATTGATCGCATTGCGGACGAACTCAACGTCGGCCTCACCCGCTTTCCCGCGCTGCAGCGGGTCGGGATCCGCCGCTGGGTGAACGGCGCGTTCACGTTCACTCCGGACGGCAACCCGCTCGTGGGTCCCGTGCAGGGCCTGCCCAACTACTGGGTCGCCTGCGGCGTCATGGGCGGCTTCTCCCAGGGGGGCGGCGTGGGCCTTGCGCTCGCGAACTGGATGATCGACGGCGATCCCGGTGCCGACGTCTTCGGCATGGATATCGCGCGCTACGGCGCCTTCGCGGCCAACGACCAGTACCTGCGCGCGACGACCGGCCAGTTCTACGCGCGCCGCTTTGTGCTCTCGCACCCGAACGAGGAGCTGCCCGCCGGGCGGCCCCTGAAGACGAGCCCCGTCTATGACACGCTGAAGCAGCAGGGTGCGCGCTTCGGAGTCAGCTGGGGCATGGAATTCCCGCAGTATTTCGCGGCGGGTGAGCCGGATTTCGTCGAAAAGCCCAGTCAGCGACGGTCGAACGCCGAGCGCTTCGTGGCCGCCGAGGTCATGGCGACCCGTGAAGCGGCCGGCTTGTGGGAAACCGCGATCTACGCCCGCTACCGCGTGCACGGTCCGGGGGCCACCGCGTGGCTCGACCGCATGATGGCCTCGCGCCTGCCGGCGCCGGGCCGGGTTCGTCTCGCCACCATGCTCAAACCGAATGGCAACCTCGCCGGCGACCTGTCCGTCATGCAGCTCGGCGACGGTGAGTACTGGATCGTCGGCTCGTACTACCTGCAGGCCTGGCACTGGCGCTGGTTCACCTCGCAGCTGCCGCCGACCGGGGTCGTGCTGGAAAACATCAGTGACCTGTGGACCGGGTTTTCACTGTCGGGCCCGCGTGCGCGCGACATCGTCGCGCGGATCACGCCGGATGACGTGTCGAACGAGGCGTTGCCGTTCATGGCGGCCGCGCGGATGCCGGTGGGAATGACGTCGGCGGTGGTGGCGCGTCTGTCGCTGACCGGCGAACTCGGTTACGAGATCACGGTGCCGGCGGCCGAGGCGCGCACGCTCTGGCAGGTGCTGGACGATGCCGGCGCGCCGCTCGGGATGCGCCAGATCGGTGGCCGGGCACTCGAGTCGCTACGCCTCGAGAAGGGCTACGGCATCTGGTCGATGGAATTCACCCAGTCCTGCACACCGGCGATGGCGGGCCTCGATCGCTACATCGATCGCGCGAAGCCGGACTTCATCGGGCGCGAGGCCTGGCTTTCGCACTCGGCGACACCGCCGGAACGCCGCCTGTGCCTGCTCGCCATCGAGGCGGACGGCGCGGACGCCCACGGTTACGAGCCGGTCTGGTCCGGCGAGCGGTTGGTGGGCTACGTCACCTCCGGTGCCTACGGCCATTTCGTCGGGCAGAGCCTGGCACTGGCCTACGTCGATTCGGAGGTCATTGCCGCCCCACCGGCGCTCACGGTGCACGTGGTGGGCGAGCGGCGTCCGGCCCGGATCCTGCCGGAGGTTCCCTACGATCCCACCGGCGCGCGGTTGCGCAGTTGAACGTGCCGGTCGGGCGGCTCGTGATCGAAGCCCTGGGCTGGATGGCCATGGCCCTGATCGTCGGCGCCTACTTTCTCTCGACGATCGGCCGCGTCGACAGCCGCAGCCGCCTCTACCAGTGGATGAACGTGATTGGCGCCGCGGGTTTCATCGTCAACAGCGGCTGGAACGGCGCCTACCCTTCGGCGGCGCTGAACATCATCTGGGCAGCGATCGGCATCTATGCCCTCACCCGGCCCACGGCGCGCGGCTGAGCCGCGGCCGGCGTCCGCGTCGCCTCGCGTTCACGGTCGAGCAGGTCGGACTTGCGCCCGAGGCCCCAGCGGTAGCCGCCGAGGCCGCCGTCACTGCGCAGAATGCGGTGGCAGGGGATGAGCACCGCGATGCGGTTGCGGGCACAGGCGCTCGCCACCGCGCGGACCGCCCGCGGCATGCCGAGGCGGGAGGCGAGCTCAGCGTAGGTCAGCACCTCGCCGTCCTTGAGCGTGCGCAGGAATTTCCAGACCCGAACCTGGAAGGCGGTGCCGCGGATGTCGAGCGGCAGATCGGGCGCCGGCGCCGAGCGGTCGAGGTAAGCCGTGAAGGCGTCAAGCCAGCGGTCGAGTGCGGCGCTGTGCTCGGCCGCCGATCGCACCAGCGTCGCGCGCGGAAACTCCGCGGCGAGACGCGCGGTGAGGTCCTGCTCGCTGTCGCCGAATTCAAGGAACGCGACGGCGCGCTCGGTCGCTGCCATCAGCGCATGGCCGAGCCGCGTCGTTCGCAGCGCGAAATACAGCGTCTCGCTCGCCGCCCCCGCGCGGTAGGACGAGGGGGTCATGCCGAGGCGGGGCACGGCACGCTCGTGCAGCCGGCTGGACGAACCGTAGCCCGCGGCATCGGCCGCGACCGTGACGGACGCGCCGCGCCGCAGGGCAAGTTTCAGTCGCGCGAGCCGCAGGGCGTCCTGGTACTCGCGCGGCGACACGCCGACCACCCGCGTAAAGAGCCGCTGCAGGTGCGTCGCGCTGTAGCCCGCGCGACGAGCGAGTTCCGCCAGGGTCAGGGGGCGTTCGTCATGGCTCGCCATGGTGCGGCACAGCGAGCGCACCGTGGCCGCAGCGGCCGATGGCACCACGCGCTCCGCGGGGCGGCAGCGACGGCA
>CAITAM010000494.1 GCA_903890265.1 uncultured Pseudomonadota bacterium
GATCTCGTGACTCATGTTGGCGAGAAAGATGCTCTTCAGCTCGCTCGCCGACTCCGCCCGGGCCTTCGCCGCCTCGAGCGCCTGCTCCGCCGATTTCTTCTCGGTGATGTCCCAGACGATACCGTTGATGCCTACCGGGCGGCCGCTGCTGTCGCGGATGAGCCGGCCGCGGGAGGTGACGAAATGCTCCGTGCCGTCCGGCCAGATCGTGCGAAATTGCGGATCCTACGGCGCGTCGCCCTGAACGGTTCGCGCCTGAGCCGCCCGCAACGACGGCAAATCATCCGGGTGCACGTGGCTGAAAAACTCAGCCTCGGTTACCCGCGTCTTACGGTCCTCGACGCCGAGCAGCCGGCACGCTTCGCTGTCGAATGTCCTCTGCTGCGTGGTGAAGTCCCACGACCAAACTCCCATGTTCGATGAGCGCAGGGCGAGCTCAAGCCTCGACTCGCTGTCCGCAAGCACGCGGCGCTGGCGCCGCGTCACCTCGATGTACGCCGCCAGCAGCAGCCCCAACAGCATGACCGTCAGCGACGGCAGCCAGAGCGTCCAGCCGAATCCGCCGCGGAAATAACCGGGTGCCGGCGTCACCGTGATCGACCAGTGCCGGTCGGCGAACGTGAACGCGGTGGTGCTCGTCAGTCGGGCGCGTTCACCGGCCCGCGGTTTAAGCCGCGACTCGTGGACATAAAGCAGTCGGGTCTCGTCTGGCGCCGACTCGTCACTCAGCACGAAGCGCAGACCGACCTCGGGCGACTGGCGCAGTGCTGTCTCGACGAGATTGCCCAGTCGCACGACGCTCAGCGCAAAGCCGACGAGTTCCGCACGGCGCTCGTCGGTGGTCTGCGGCGAGGAACCGAAGATGTAGAGGGGATACAAGACGAGGACGCCGTACTGCGAGCCGGTCTCCTGCACGAGGGTGATGCGGGAGGTGGCGACCGGCCGGCCCGTCTCGGCCGCCTTCTGCAGCGCCGTGCGGCGCACCGGTTCCGAGCCGAGATCGAAACCGAGCGCTCGCTCGTTCGATTGGTACGGCTCGACGTGGTAGACCGGAAAATACTCGGTGCGTCCGGAGACCGGCCTCAACTGGCCACTGGCGTCACGCTCCCTGATCTGGAAGCTCGGCACCTCCGAGCGCTTTGCGGCCTCGACCGAGGCGAGATCGCCGGCGTTGACTCGCGGGATCCATTCGAGCGCCTGCAGGCCCGGCGTCGTCTCCAGCTGGCGCAGGGCGTACGTCCTGAACTGCTGCCGGCTCAGCGGAGACGTGACATCGATGAAGGCTGCGACCTGAGCAATACCCTCGCTGGCCCCGTCCAGGCCCTTCTTGATGGCTGAAAACCGGCTCTGCGCCGCCGCCTGGAAATTCGCCTCGACGGTTTCCGACTGTGACCTGAGCTGGATCGCGAGCAGCGCGCCGGCGAGCACGGCGCCGGCGGTCAGAATGGCGGGCGACAGCCAGCGGTCGCGTAGCGTCTCCCGGTATGGCATGGCGTCGGGTAGCGGACTAGTCGCGGAAGTTGTTGAACTGCAGCGGCATCTCGAGCTTAGCCGCGCGCAGCATCACGATCGCTTCCTGCAATTCGTCGCGACTCTTGCCCGTGATGCGCACCTTGTCGCCCTGAATCGAGGCCTGCACCTTGAGCTTGGAGTCCTTGACCGCACGCTGGATCTTGTGCGCCGTATCGGCGTCGATCCCCTGCTTGAGCACGACTTCCTGCTTGGCGCGGGCCAGGTTGACGTCCGGATCCTTAAGCTCGATGCAGCTGATGTCGACACCGCGCCTGGTGAGCTTGAGCGCGAAAATGTCGTACATCTGCTTGACCTGGAATTCCGCCTCCGCAGTCATCGTCACCACGGAGTCGTCGAGCTCGAACGAGGCCTTGACGTTCTTGAAGTCGAAGCGCATCGCGAGTTCGCGCGTCGCCTGGTCGACTGCGTTGGTGACCTCGTGCATGTCGAGCTCGGAGACGACATCGAACGATGGCATTCCTTATCCTCCCGCAATGATCAGGATCAGTGGACCGTCTCTGACCCCGGTGTCAGCCGATACGGTGGAAGTAGAACGTGGTCGGTTCAAGGACACCGGTGGTCGAGCGCGCGTAGTGGGGGACCTCGCCAGCCTTCTGCCAGCCGAGGCTCTCGTACAGCCGTGCGGCAGGCGACTCACTGACGGTGTCCAGCACCAGCAGCGAAAGACCGGCATCGCGCCCGACGGTCTCGAGCGAACGCATGAGTCTGGTGCCGATTCCTTTGCGCCGGTACTGCGTGTGGACCATCAGCTTCTCGACCTCGCCGCGGTGGACTGCGTTGGCCTTGGCGGGAAGCCTGAGCTGGATGGCCCCGGCACAGACGTGCTCGTCGGTGGCGACGAACAGCCGGCGCTCGCCGCGACCGACCGCCTCCAGGGTGCGGGTCCAGTAATCGCGCGCTTCCTTGGTTCCGGGCGTGGCGACCCAGCCCAGCGACGCGCCATCGGCCACCGAATCCTGCACGAGCTCTACCAGCTCACTGAAGAGCTCGAGGCTCGGCGTGGTCGTGAGTTCCTTGACGTTGAGCATCGGCTACCCCGCGTGCCGCGAAGGGGCACGCGGGGAGGATAGCGCACGGCCGGACGCGCCGCCGCGTCGGTGCTCAGGCGGTGGCGGGGGGCTGCTCCGGCAGCGTGACGTCGGCGAACACGGCGGCGAGGTCTTCGGCTGACTTCGCCCGGACGGCGAGCTCGATTCGCCGGCGCGTGAGATGGGGGCTGCAGAGCTTCAGAAAGTCATACAGGTAGCCGCGCAGCAGCCGGCCGCGGTCAAAGCCGATCCAGGTGACGTGACTGCCGAACAGGTGCTCGGCGTCGATGACGGCGAGGTCGTCGTCGACCCCCGGCGTCAGTGCCATCCCGGCGACGATGCCGACGCCGAGACCGAGCCGGACGTAGGTCTTGATGGTGTCCGCGTCGGCGGCCGTGAGTGCCACGTTCAGCTCGAGCCCCGCACTCTCGAACAGTGCCGGCAGCGACGAGCGGCCGCTGAAACTGAACGTGTAGGTGACGAGCGGATGGCGGGCGAGCGACTTCAGGGAGGGGCTGCGGTCCTGGGTCAGCGGATGCCCCTTGGGTACGACGATCTGGCGGTGCCAGCGGTACCACGGCAGGAGCACGAGATTCGGAAAGAGGTCCGCGGCACCGGTCGCGATCGCGATGTCGATCCGCTCCCCCTTGGCGAGATCCGCGATCTGCTCCGAGGTCCCCTGGTGGAGGTGCAGGTCCACGTCCGGGTAGGCGGTGCGGAAGGCCGCCACGATGGCCGGCAGTACGTAGCGGGCCTGGGTGTGCGTGGTGCCGATGCTGAGCGAGCCCGAGTTGTCGCCCCGCACGTCGGCCGACAGTCGGCGGATGTTCTGCACTTCCTCCAGAATCCGCAGCGCGCGATCAACCACCTGCTGGCCGGCCGGGGTCACCCGCGACAGGTTCCGGCCGTCGCGCTCGAAGACCGGAAAACCCAGTTCGTCTTCCAGCAGTTTCAGCTGCTTGCTGACGCCGGGCTGCGACGTATGCAGTTTCTTGGCCGCCGTCGTGATGTTGAGGCCGTTCTGGACCACCGCGGCGAGGTAACGAAGCTGGTGCAGTTTCATGGGCGAATGCCGAACCTCCGCGCCAGAGCGCCGATGAACAAGGGTAGCGCGCCGCGTCGTCGCAGGGCCTGCCGAAGCGTTGGGACGGCATAACTGCCGTCTATTGTTGATAACGTTATAAAGTCGTTATGCTCGTGTAGCCTTTGGCGCTAAATTGTTGCTTTTTGGCAACAGCCCAATCGCTGCCCGTCGGGCCGAGCCTCGCACCGCTCGGCCCCCTTGCCGGCCCGTGCGGTAGCCGGGTGCTGGCGACACGGCAACCACGATCACGTTCACGCTTCCTGAGGGAGATTGTATGCACACCATCCGACCGAACCGACTCGCGCTGGCCATCGGTGTGGCACTCGCCGCCGCGAGCCTCAATGCCCTTGCGCAGCAGGCGACGCCCCCCCCCTCCACCGGCGGGCTCGAAGAAGTCATTGTCACCGCGCAGAAGCGCGCGCAGAACTCGCAGGACGTCGGCATCGCGCTGTCCGCGGTCACCGGTGAGGAGCTGGCCAAGCTCGGTGCCGTCACCGCGAGTGACATCACGAAGACCATGCCGGCCGTGGTGCTGACCCAGCCCAACGGACCCTCGTCGTTCAGCCTGTCGATCCGCGGCGTGACCCAGAATGACTTCGCGGACCATCAGGAAAGTCCGGCGGCCATCTACGTCGACGACGTCTACGTCAGCCAGATGGCGGGTCTGGCCTTCACCATGTTCGACATGGACCGGGTCGAGGTGCTCCGCGGTCCCCAGGGCACGCTGTTCGGTCGCAACGCGACCGGCGGTCTCGCCAATTTCGTGACCCGCCGCCCCACCGACGAGGCCGGTGGCTACGTCGACGTGACGATCGGGCAGCGCAACCTCACCAGAATCGAGGGCGCGATCAACGGTCAGTTGTGGGACGGCATCGATGGCCGCTTCTCGTTCCAGTCGAACCACTACGACCCGTTGTTCCACAACGTCGCTGGCGGTGCCCCGGACTCCGAGAACGGCAATGACTGGGCCGTGCGCGGCCAGCTCCTGTTCAAGAACGTCGGTGGCGGCGAGCTGCTGCTGAACGGCCGTGCCAGTCGCGAGGACGTGCACGCGGGCTCGTGGGAGACGTTTGCAATTACCCTCGATCCGAACGGCAACGACCGCCCGCTCGGCCCGAACGAGAACTTCTACGGCACCTGCCCGGGTTGCAACGCGAGTGGCCTGCCCAACAGCGGCCCGTTCACGACACGCGATAACCAGGCGGGCTACGCGCGCATCAAGACCTCCGGGCTTACCGCGAAGTTCACGGACGACCTCGGCTTCGCGAACTTCACCGCCATCGGCGACTACTCGGCACTGAAGAAGGACTACCAGGAAGACTCGGACGCGACCCCGTACACGATTTTCCAGTTCTTCAACGGCAGCGACGTGTCGCAGGAGTCGCTTGAATTGCGGCTGAACGGCGGCGACAAGACCCTGAACTGGACGGCGGGCCTGTACGGTCTGAACATCGACGGCAAGTATTACGAGGGCTGGCAGGGCCCGGTCTTCTTCGGTGCGCACGAATTCAACGACGGTGGCTGGCCTTACGGCGATCCCACCAAGTTCGTCACGCAGGGCGCGCAGCCGGACCCGAACGGCGGGCTGCCTGCCACCGAGGCGCCGTATGAGCTCAAGACCAAGTCCTACGCGGCCTTCGGCCAGGTGGAATACCGGCTCAACGAACTCGTGGGCTTCACCCTCGGCGGCCGCGTTACGCACGACCAGAAGGACTACACCTACAGCTGGTATCCGTACCTGTACTACCCGAAGGGCATTACCGGCGACATCACCCAGCTGACGCGCCCGAACGGTCTCGCGCTGACCACCGACTACGACCGCAGCCGCTCCGACAACCTGTACAGCGGCAAGGCGCAGGTCGACTTCCACCTCTCGCCCGACCAGCTGCTCTACCTCAGCTACAACCGCGGCGTGAAGGGCGGCGGCTTTACGGCGCCGCTGTTCCCGACCTCGATCTCCGACCTGTCGACGCTGACCTTCAAGCCCGAGACGCTGACCTCCTACGAGGCCGGTATCAAGTCCGAGTTCCTGAACCACACCCTGCGCTTCAACGGCGCCGTCTACTACTACGACTACAAGGACTATCAGGCCCTGATCTACACGATCAGCCTGGAGCAGCTGGTCGTGAATGCCAACGCCAAGCACAAGGGCGCGGAAGGCGAGCTCGAGTGGGCGCCCAACGACGCCTGGCGCTTTGGCCTCGGTGCCTCCTACGTCGACGCGGTGGTGGAGAACGTCCCGGGGCGTGCCACGCCGACGGGCCAGCTGGTCTACGGCAACTACACCCCGGGCAACGCGCCCCGCTGGTCCGGCAACGCGCTCGCCCGCTACACGCTGCCGGTCGGCACGGGCCACCTCGCGCTGCAGCTCGATGGCAACTACCTCGCCCGGTTCTGGTTCAACCTGGCGGACACGCCGGCCGTGGAGCAGAGCGCCTACGGCATCGTCAATGCGCGCATCAACTACACGCCCGCGGGTGAGCGTCTCGAAGTCGGGGTGTCGGTCGACAACCTGGCTGACAAGCATTACGCCGCCATGGGCTTCGACAACGCCGGCATCAACGGGCTTGCGCAGCGCTACCCCGGCATGCCGCGGTGGTTCAAGGCGCATATCAACTACAAGTTCTGATCGCTGAGGCAGCGCGCGGCGTCACCGCGAGAACGGTGACGCCCGTTCGGGAGGACTTATGAAGACATTCGTGATGCTCGCGGCACTCGCCGTTGGCGGCGTGGCCCATGCCGAGACGGTGGTCATTCACGCAGGTACCGTGATTGACCCGGCGAAGGGTGCGGTGTCCCGCGACCAGTACATCGTCGTCGAGGGCGGCGTCATCAAGTCGGTGGGTCCGCGCAGTACGGCGCCCGCTGGCGCGCGCCTGATCGACCTCTCGAGCGAATGGGTCATGCCCGGGCTGATGGACGCGCACACCCATCTGTCCCTGACCGAGCTCGTCGGCGATGCGCCGTTCGAATCCTTCTACATCAAGGAGTCGTCGACCTACCGGGCGATGCGCGCGATGCACAACGGCGAAGTCGTCCTCCACCAGGGCTTCACGACGGTGCGCGATCTCGGCAATGGTGCTGATTACGCGATGATGGACGTGCAGCGCGGACTGGCGAACGGCTGGTTCAAGGGACCGACCTTCCTCACCACCGGCAAGATCATCACGCCCTTTGGCGGCCAGTCGCACAACATCCCGTCCGAGCAGGGTGCGTTCTGGAAGTACGAGTACCTCGATGCCGACAGTCCGGCCGAGATCCGTAAAGCCGTGCGGATGAACATCTATTACGGCGCGAATGTCATCAAGCTCGCGCTCGACAACAATCCCTATCACTACTCCGTCGAGGAGATCCGCGCCGCCGTCGACGAGGCACACCACGCGGGAATCCCGGTAGCCGTCCACGTCTATGGCGGGGAGGCGCTGGACAACGCCATCGAGGCGGGCGTCGACTCGATCGAGCACGGCTTCTTCCTGACTGACGCGCAGCTGCGCAAGATGAAGGAGAAGGGCATCGCGCTCGTCGGTACCGACTTCCCGCGCGCGCATCTCGACATCGTCGGCACGTCCGGCGGCATTTTCCCGGAGCCCCCGGTGCTCGCGCCGGCGATCATCGACCGGTTGGCGCGCGCCTACAAGATCGGCGTCAAAATCGCGTTCGGCAGCGATACGGTGATCGAGATGGAGGGCCGGACCCGCGCGGACCTCATGCTGGACTACCTTGCCACCTGGCGGGCCGCGGGCATTCCCGCGATGGACATCCTGAAGGGCTGGACGTCCGACGTCGCGGGCGTACTGCGGATTGAAAAAACCCGCGGCCGGGTGGCGGAGGGCTTCAAGGCGGACCTCGTTGCGATGCCCGCCGACCCGATCACCGATCTCGACAACCTGCGCAAGATCGACTTCGTGATGAAAGACGGTGCCGTTGTCCGCCATGACGGGCACTGAGACCGCCATGACCACCCATACCGCTCTGCCGATCGAGTACGCCGACGCGAGCCCGGAGGTTCGCGCGGTGTACGACGACATCATGGCGACCCGCAAGACCGATTGGATCAACAACTTCTGGAAAGTGCTTGCGCACCACCCGCCGACGCTCAGGCGCCTGTGGGACAACGTCAAGCAGGTGATGGGGCCGGGCGCGCTCGACCCGCTCACCAAGGAACTGATCTACGTCGCGGTCAGCGTCACCAACAACTGCCAGTACTGCATTGCGTCGCACGGCGCCGCGGCGCGCGCCAAGGGCATGACGGACGAGCAGCATGCGGAGCTGATGGCGATCATTGGTCTCGCGAACGACACCAACCGCCTCGTGAACGGCTATCGGGTGCCGCTCGACGAGCGATTCAAGTA